>CALFMX010000150.1 GCA_937902565.1 uncultured Spirochaetales bacterium | reverse complement strand
TTTCTATTTCATTTAAAATAATTGAAGGTACTGAATAAAATATTCTGATGTATTCGTCCTGCCCACCGATGACAGAGAGGAGGTTCTTGTCGATTTCGCCCAAAAAGCGGCTGGGCAGCTGCATCGAGGTCTTGCCCCAGAGCATCCGCCGCCTGGCGCTGAGGAGGTAGAGTTCGCGCTTTGCCCGGGTGAGGGCCACATAGAAGGTGCGCCGCTCCTCCTCGATGTCTTCGTCGCTCTGGGCATTGCGTCCCGGAAAGAGCGCCTCCTCCATCCCGACGACGAAGACGCGGTCGAATTCAAGGCCCTTGGTGTTGTGCATGGTGATCAATGTGACGCCCGCATCGAGGCGGGGGTCGTGGTCGGCAAGGGTCGTCCGGTCGAGGGCCAGCTGCTCCAGGAATCCCAGAAAGCCCTCAAGGCTCTGGTCGACCTGGCCGATGGCGTTGACCAGCTGTTCCAGGTTCTGCACACGGAAGGTCCCGTTCTTGGCATCCTCGCCCTCGTAGTGGTCCAAGAGCCCGCTTTTGGAGAGCAGGTAGGTGGTGAGTTCAACGAGCTTGCCCTCTTCGAGCAATTGGCGCGCCTCATCGAAGGCGGCGAGGAAGGTCGCTGCCCCCTGCAGGGCCCTGGGCCCCAAGGCCCGCTCCTCGAGGGCGAGGGAGAGCATCGAGAGGAGGTTGCCGTCCGCGGCCATGCGGTAGGAGAGGATCTTCTCCACCGCCGTCGGCCCGATGGCACGCGCCGGCTTGTTGATGATCCGCCTGAAGCTCACCTCATCACGCCCATTGGTCAACAGATAGAGGAGGGCCAGCCCGTCCTTGACCTCCTCACGGTCGAAGAACTGCAGGGCCCCGACGACCTTGTAGGGAATTCCCAGCCGCTTGAAGCCGGTCTCGAAGGCCTGGGACTGGGCATTGGTACGGTAGAGGACGGCGCTCTGGTCGAATCGACGGTCAGCGCGCAGGATCTGGGCGACACGCTCCACCTCGTCCCGATCATCCTGGACGTAGTAGAGGGTGGGCTTGTCCCCGATCTTCTGCTCAGTCCAGAGGTGCTTGGGGTGGCGCCCCCGGTTTCGGCTGATGACGGCGTTGGCAACCTCGAGGATCGGTTCGGTGGAGCGGTAGTTCTGCTCCAGCTTGATGGTCCGGGTATTGGGGAAGTGGGAGGGGAAGCTGAGGATATTGGCCACCTCAGCGCCACGGAAGCGGTAGATCGACTGATCGTCGTCGCCGACGACACAGACGAAGGAGCCGCCTCCGGCCAGCTCCTTGAGCAGGGTGAATTGGGCGGCATTGGTATCCTGGTACTCGTCGACGAGGATCATGGCAAAGCGGCGGTGGATTGCAGAGCGGACAGCGCTGCTCTGCTTGAGCAGGGTGATGGAGAGGCCGATCAGGTCGGCAAAGTCGACGTTCCCCACCTCCCTGAGGCGCTCCTCATAGCGGACGAACATCGAGCGGAAGGAGTCATTGCGGGCAGTGAAGTCGAACCGGTCATTGGGCCCGAGGCCCCGGTCCTTGGCGTAGGAGATCGAGTTCATCACCGGCTTGAGGTCCGCCCGCTTGTAGTTGGGGTAACAGGAGGCGAGCAGGGAGAGGGAGTCCTCATCGTCGTAGATGGTGAAGTTCGGCTCCAGGCCGATCTCCGCTCCATAGCGCCTGAGCAGCCATGCCCCGAAGGAGTGGAAGGTGCGGATCACCGTATCCCCTGCATCAGGGCGCCCGTCGAGCATGTCGATGACGCGCTCCTTCATCTCGCTGGCCGCCTTGTTGGTGAAGGTCACCGCCAGGATTTGCCAGGGGGGGATGCCCAGCGTCTCGATGGCATAGGCGATCTTGGTGGTGATCACCCGGGTCTTGCCGCTGCCTGCACCGGCGAGGACGAGCAGGGGGCGGCTGTTCTCCAGCACCGCCTCCCGCTGCGGTCCGTTCAACTGCTCCAACAGATGCTCGATATCAGCCATCACGCCCCCCTTCGATGACGATTGCCTCAAGGTCCAGGCCATTGACCCGCCTGATGCCACAGCGGACGATCGTACCGGCGGTGAGGTTGCGGCCCATGATGACGATCAGGCCATCGACCTCGGGTGCCTGGATCCAACTGCGCCCGATGGCCAGGTCCTCGCCCTCGATCAGCTCCTCGACCAGGACATCCATCTCCCTGCCGACAAACCGGGCAAGGTTCTCCTCTGTAATGGGCCCCTGCACCCTCTCAAGGGCCTGCTGTCGCCGTCTCGCTTCAGCGGCGGCCCGTTTATGGGCTCCGGCACCGCGGAGCTCGTAGGCCCGTGTCCCCTCCTCACGGCTATAGACGAAGGAGCCGACCCAGTTCAGCTTCGCCTCCTTGAGGAAATCGATGACCTGGCCAAACGCCTCCTCACTCTCCCCCGGATAACCGAGGAGGATCGTCGAGCGCAGCACGGCATCAGGGATCTGCGCCCTGATGGAGGCGATGAGGGCGAGGTAGCTCTCCTTGGTCCCCACCCGGCCCATGGAGCGCAGAATGGCGGTATTGGCGTGCTGGAAGGGGATGTCGAAGTACGGCAGGACCTTGGGATGTGCCTTGATGAAGGCCGGCAGTGTGGGAGGGAAGGTATCGGGATGGATATAGAGGAGACGGATCCAAAAGTCGCCGTCCAGGCCGACGAGTGCTTCGAGCAACGCCATGAAGCGGCTCTCCCTACCCTCCCAATCGGTACCGTAGGAGGCGAGGTCCTGGGCGATGAGGTTGAGCTCCCTGACCCCTGATGAGATGAGAGCGGACGCCTCGGTGAG
Source organism: uncultured Spirochaetales bacterium (assembly GCA_937902565.1). Taxonomy (GTDB): domain Bacteria; phylum Spirochaetota; class Spirochaetia; order Sphaerochaetales; family Sphaerochaetaceae; genus Sphaerochaeta. Next base: position 901 of record CALFMX010000150.1, on the reverse strand, counting down.
GATCACTTCCATCGGGCGGCTGCGCAGCGGGCCACGGATCAAGGGGATGGCGCAGAAGGAGCAGCGGTGGTTGCACCCCTCGCTGATCTTCAGATATGCACTGCCCGGGTAGTTGAAGAGTTCGCTTCGCTCATAGACATCGTTCCTGACGTCCCCGTAGGCAGGGGTGCTGAGCACCCGCTCCCCATCAAAGACACGCGCCACCACCCCACTGATCTGCGAGAGGTCACGGTTGCCGAAGATTGCCGACGCTTCGCCGAGCTCCTCCTCGAGTGCCGCGCCGTAGCGTTCGGCCATGCAGCCGCTGAGGATGATTCTCGCCTCGGGGTTGGCACTATGCAGTTCGAAGAAGGCCGATATCGACTCCTCTCGAGCCGATTCGATGAATCCGCAGGTGTTGACGATGATCAGGTCAGCCTCCGTTGCATCCTCTGTACGGACAAACCCACTGCTGAGCTGGGCAAGCATGACCTCTGCGTCGACCTGATTCTTGGAGCAGCCAAGATTTTCAATATATACTCTTCTCATTCCAACAGGGCTCCCGACCCGGGTGGCAGGATACCATACAAGGGGCCTATCTTCCTACCTCCCGTCCATCTTTGGCGCACAAACACCTATCTTTCTATGACAAAACCCATTACAAACGAACGATGTGGATATTGTATGCATAATTTTCGAAATTCTTGCATAAAAGGTATTCTTGGTATAGTATCAAAAATGCTGTATGCTTGCAGGCCATAGGGCCCTTACACCCATGCAACAATACTCTCGCCAGAGGAACTGAATGACCAAATATATCATCAATAGGATCCTGGGGATCATACCGACCCTACTGATCATCATCACACTGAGCTTCTTTATTGTGGCTCAATCACAAATCCTGTGGGATTTTGAGAGCTGA
>CALFMX010000149.1 GCA_937902565.1 uncultured Spirochaetales bacterium | reverse complement strand
GTTCATACTTGGACTCATCCGATTCGCCGACGTAGCCGGAGCCGATGAGTCCAAGTATGAACTGGAGGAGGTCGTCGACTTTTTGAAGAACCCGACCAAGTACACCGAGATTGGGGGCAAGATCCCCAAGGGGGTGCTCCTCGTCGGTCCTCCCGGAACGGGAAAGACCCTGCTTGCCAAGGCTGTTGCCGGCGAGAGCGGAGTCCCCTTCTTCAAGATGAGCGGCGCCGACTTTGTCGAGATGTTCGTCGGTGTCGGGGCAGCCCGGGTGCGGGATCTCTTCCGCCAGGCGAGGGAGAACTCGCCGTGTATCATCTTCATCGACGAGATCGACGCCATCGGACGGTCCCGTGTTGCCGCCGGCATCGGGGGCAATGATGAGCGCGAACAGACCCTCAACCAGCTCTTGGTCGAGATGGACGGCTTTGACTCCAGGACCGGGGTCATCATCCTTGCGGCGACCAACCGGCCCGAGATCCTCGACCCGGCACTGCTGAGGCCCGGGCGCTTCGACCGCCAGGTCCTCATCGACAAGCCCGACCTCGAGGGCAGGTACGAGATCCTCAAGATCCACACCCGCAACATCAAGATGGGCGACGACGTCGACCTGAAGAAGATTGCCCAGGGGGCCGCCGGCCTCGCCGGAGCCGACCTTGCCAACATCGCCAACGAGGCAGCCCTCATGGCAGTGCGTGGTGAACGGACCGCCGTCAGCCAGGCGGACTTCGAGGAGGCGATTGAGAAGTCGGTGGCAGGACTTGAGCGCAAGAGCCGGATCCTCAACGAGAAGGAGCGCACCCGCGTCGCCTACCACGAGACCGGCCACGCCCTGACCGCATACCTGACCGAAGGTGCCGAACCGGTGAGCAAGATCTCCATCATCCCCCGTGGCCTTGGGGCGCTGGGGTACACCCTGCAGTACCCCACCGAGGACCGCTTCCTCCTCAGTGAGGGGGAACTGCTGGGCAACATCGACACCCTGCTCGGCGGACGTGCCGCCGAAGAGGTCGTCTTCAACGAGATTTCCACCGGGGCGGGCAACGACATCAGCCGGGCCAGCGACCTGGTACGGCGGATGATCACGGAGTTCGGCATGAGCGAGCGCTATCGCAACATCACCCTGCCGACCACCCAGAGTGGGATCGCCGGGATTGCCGGCGGGCGTGAGTACTCTGAAAAAGCCCAGGAGTACATCGACTGCGAGACCGCCCGGATCGTCAACGAGCGCTATGCTGTCGTGAAGGCGAACCTGGAGAAGAACCAGAAGGCACTGACCACCATCGCTGAGCACCTGCTCGAACATGAAGTGATCAGTGGAGACGACTTCCATACTCTTGCAAAAAGTGAGGTCATTGTCTAATCTGAGCCTCTATGGTCAAGAAAGAAATACTCGATACCGCGCTCGCGCAACACCTCTCCTCCCTTCCCCCCGATGGAAGGGAGGTGTTCCTTCTCCATGATGGACAGATCAGGCTCACCACCATCGCGGCCACCGGCCTCATCAACCAGATGCGGGCCAACCACGACACCGGCCTGCTGGAGACCTATGTCCTTGGCCAGGCGTACCTTGCCGGCGGCCTGCTCTCCAGTACGGTCAAAGAGAACGACCGCGTCCAGCTGAACATCGAGTGCGGCGGACCCATCGGGGGTGTCTACACCGAAGCGTGGGCCAATGGGGCTGTGCGCGGATACCTCAAGCACAACCCCATCCCCCTTGAAAAGCCGCTGGAGAGCCTCGACCTCAACGAGCTCTACGGACCGGGCTTTTTGACCGTCACCAAGATCCTCGAAGGGAGGAAGAACCCCTTCAGCGGCCAGGTGATGATGAACTACGGTGACTTGGCAAAGGACCTCGCCTACTACTTTAGGCAGTCCGAACAGACCCCGACCCTGATCATCCTCTCGATCCACTTCGACCAACAGGGCGCTGTCGACGGCAGCGGGGCCATCTTCATCCAGGCGCTGCCCGGCTGTGACGAGGCGACCTTGGCTGCTGTCGAGGACCTCAGTGCAGCCCTCCCCTCCCTTGGCGCCTCCATTGCCAAGGGAGTCACCGCAAAGGCATTCATCGAGGAGCACTACCAAACCTTTGGAGTCCACTACCTGGAGAGCCAGGGCCTCGACTTCTTCTGCCCCTGCTCGAGAGAGCAGAACGAAACCTACCTCTCCCAACTGGAGAAGGAGGAACAGGCTGACATCCTGAAAAACGGTCCCTTCCCCCTGGAGCTGGTCTGCCTGAACTGCAACACCCACTACCACTGGAGCGAAGATGAACTGAAGGCGCTTCTAGCGCACGGAGAGTAACCAACCATGATCTTTTTTGCCACCAGTGCCCTGCACATGACCGATATCATCGAAGAAGAGGCACGATCTGTCGGGGCCACCGACATCCAGGCGGTAAGCGGCGGCGTCGAATTCTCAGCCGACCTGGCCACTGCCTACCGCTTCTGCCTCTACAGCCGCACCTCGACGCGCCTCATGCTCGGCCTCTGGGAGGATGATGACATCCAGAGCGCCGACGAGCTCTACGAGGCCTCCCTCGCCCTGCCCTGGGAGGAGTGGGTCAACCCCTCCACCAGCTTCTCCATCACCCATACCGTGAAGAACTGCCCCTACCTGCGCAACAGCAAGTTCGGTGCCATCAGGCTCAAGGATGCAATCGTCGACCGCTGCCGCGAGCACTTCGACGGAGAGCGGCCCGAGGTCGATACCGAGGAGAGTGACATTGTCTTCCACCTCCACATCGATGAGGATCACGTCAGCTGGTTCGTCGACTTCTCCGGCCGTGCCCTCCACAAGCGTGGCTACCGCGATGACCAGACCGAGGCCGTGATGAGCGAGTACGTTGCCTGTGCCCTCATCTACCGCAGCGAGTGGTACAAGGCGATGATCCGCGAAGAGCGGGTCCCCGTCCTCATCGACCCCTTCTGTGGGTCGGGCACCATCGTCATCGAAGCAGCGCTCTGGGCAGCGGACCGGGCCCCCGGCCTCGTCAAGGCGCGTAATTTTGCATTCCTCTTCCTGCCGATCCACGACCAGGAGATCTACGAGCAGGTGGTCCAGGAGGCCAGAGCGCGCGAAGCGGCAGCTGCTGAGAGGCAGATCGCCATCTACGGCTGGGACAATGACCCCAAGGCCATCGCCATCGCCAAGCGGGCGGCCGAGGAGGCAGGTGTCGACCACCTCATCGACTTCCGCGTCAAGGAATTTCGCGAGGTCGGCGAGGATGATGTCCCCCTTGGGGAGGGGTACATCATCACCGACCCCCCCTACGGCATCCGTATGGAGGGGAACCTCATCGACCTCCACCGCACCATGAGCGAGATCTGGCAGCAGTACTTCGGTGGCTGGCGCATCACCGTCATGAGTGGGAACCCCGAGTTGCTCGAGTACATTGACATGAAGCCGACCCGGACCAATACCCTCAACAGCGGGGGTATCCCCTGCCAAGTCGCCCACTACCGCGTCTTCACCGCCTTCGAGCGGGCCGAGATGACCCGACGTGCCCAGGAGGCACGCCTCGAGCGCCTCTCCCAGCCCCTGAGTGATGGGGCGCAGGCGGTCTATAACCGCCTGGTCAAGAACCTGGAGACCCTGGGCACGGAGATGGCGCGCCAGGGGGTGACCAACTGGCGCCTCTACGACCGGGACCTCGGGGAGTACAACGCCTCCATCGATATCTATGAGGGGAGGTGGGTGGTCCTCTATGAGTGGGAAGCCCCCGAGTCGATCGACCCGGAGGTGGTTGAGATGCACCTCGAGGAGTTGGTCGACGCGACCGAACGGGCCACCGGCGTGGACCGCGATCGGATCTTCATCAAGCGGCGACGTATCCAAAAGGGCCTTGACCAGTATGAGAAGATGGCCAACAGTGACCGCTTCTTCATCATCAATGAGAATGGGGCGCGCTATCTGGCAAACTTCACCGACTACCTCGATACCGGCATCTTCCTCGACCACCGCCCCGTCCGGGCGCGGATAGCGACGATGACCGAAGGCAAGCGCTTCCTCAACCTCTTCTGCTATACCGGCACGGCCACCGTGCAGGCAGCCAAGGGAGGGGCCATCTCGACAGTCAGCGTCGATACCTCGGCAACCTACCTCAACTGGGCGGAGAAGAACATGCAGCTCAACGATTTTGGCGGCATGAACCACTTCTACTACCAGACGGATGCCCTCGACTTCCTCTACCAGACCTTCGATCGCTACGATGTGATCTTCTGTGACCCCCCTACCTTCTCAAATGGAACAGGCCGCTCCCTCTTCGATGTGGGACGCGACCACGCCAAACTCATCAGGAAGTGCATGGACCACCTCGACTGGCACGGTACCCTGATCTTCTCCACCAACTACCGCAGGTTCAACCTCGACCAGTGGGTAGAGGAGCAGTACCACGTCACCGAGATCAGCGACGAGACCATCGGCGATGACTTTGCCCAGGGCGGCAAGATCCACAGCTGTTACCTCATCACCCACCGACAGGTGGTCAAGGTTGCAGAACCCAAGCGCCCTAAAGTGGTGAGAAGAGTCCGGGAGGACTAGAAGCAGCGCTTGCCCTCGCTCTTGTGGCAGCTATCGCAGCGGTAGCAGATCTCATGCTCCATGACATCGCCGCGTCCAAACGCATCGATCGACTGCATCGTCGTCTCGGCGATGTTGGAGAGCGCCTCCTCGGTGAGGAACGCCTGGTGGCTCGTCACCAGCACGTTGGGCATCGAGATGAGGAGCATCAACACATCATCGGAGAGGATGGTGGTGCTCTGGTCCTCATAGAAGAGCTCCGCCTCCTCCTCGTAGACATCGAGGGCGGCCGACCCGATCTTCTTGCTGCGGATACCCTCCAGGAGCGCCTGGCTATCGATCAGGGCACCACGGGAGGTGTTGATGATCACCACCCCATCCTTCATCTCCCTGATGCTCTCCCGGTTGATGAGGTGGAGACTCTCCTCGGTCAGCGGGCAATGGAGGCTGATCACATCGCTCTCCTTGGCCAGCTGTTCAAAGCTGCAGTATTCGACATCCAGATCCTGTGCCGGGTAGGGGTCGTAGGCAAGGACGCGCATGCCAAAGCCCCGGCAGATGGAGCAGAAAACCCGACCAATCTTCCCCGTCCCTACGATCCCGACCGTCTTGCCATGGAGGTCGAAGCCGACCAGGCCGTTGAGGCTGAAGTTGAACTCCCGGGTGCGGGCATAGCTCTTGTGGATGTGGCGTACCGCGCTGAGCAGCAGGGCCATCGCATGTTCGGCCACCGCATGGGGCGAGTAGGCGGGTACCCGTACGATATGAATCTTGCCAAACGCCGCCTTGAAGTCGATA
>CALFMX010000148.1 GCA_937902565.1 uncultured Spirochaetales bacterium | reverse complement strand
AACAGGTGGGCCTGGCCGAGCGCGCGCAGCGAGCCGGGGACCAGCGAGCCGTCCATGCCCGGCAGCGACACCCAGCCCTTGTCGGTGGTCCAGCGCCACAGCTGCTGTGCGTTGCCGGCAACCGGTGCATCGACCACGTACAACGCGCCCTTCTGGGCCTGCATCGCCGCCGCGGCGGCGTCGCCCGGCCACATCGGGGCCGGCACCCAGGTGCCGTTGCCGGCGGGCCGGCGCAGCAGCTGGCGCTTGCCGGCACCATCGATGCCGGCCACGTACAGGTCACCGTCCAGCGTGGTGGCCACCGCCTGTGCCAGCGGCGAGGGCAGGGGCAGCGATTGTCCGGCCACCAGCGCATCACCCTTGCGGGTGACCTGGTCCAGGCGGTTGGCCTGGCCGGCGCCCTCGCCGACCAGCAGCCAGCTGGCATCGCCGTAACGGACCATGCCGTGGAGCGCATTGGCGGGGGTCTTGCCCAGCTGCAGCGGCTTCCAGGCCTGCTCGCCCTTGCCCAGGTACCAGGCGCGCTCGCCTTCCACGGCCAGCAGCTGGTCCTGCAGGGCCAGCATCTGCTGCGGTGCACGGCCATCGGGCAGCGTCGGCAGCAGGCCGGTGGCCACGGCATTGAGGCTTTCCCCGGCCGAGGCGATGCCACCGGTCACCAGCAGGGTGAGCGCCAGCAGCAGGCGCAGGCCGAGGGAGAGGGGGCGCTTCAGGAAGGCCGGTGCATTGGCCGCGTGCTTGGACATGGGATGGACCCCGGAAAGTAAAGCGGAGGTGCCGGCCCAGGCCGTCACCTTGAGGAAGGATCAGGCGTGGCCGGCCCCGGCGACGATGGCTTCGGCACGGCGCAGGAACGGCAGGTCGACCATGCGCCCCTCGAACAGGAACGCGCCGCGGCCCTGCGCATCGGCCTGCTTGGCGGCGGCGAGGATACGCCGTGCCTCGGCGACCAGTGCCTCGGGCACGCTGAAAAGGGTGTTGGCCAGCGCCACCTGGCGCGGATGGATGCAGCTCTTGCCGATGAAGCCCAGCTTCTGCGCCATGGTTGCCTCGACCGTGAAGCCCTCGGCGTCGGCCACGTCCGGCCATGCGCCGTCGCAGGCGAACACCCCGGCTTCGGCGGCGGCCATCTTCACCGCAAACAACGTGGCCTGCACGTTGGCCGGGTCACGCGCGATGCCGTTGGGCGCGAACAGGTCGCCCAGGCCCAGCTGCAGCCCGGCCACGCGCGGATGCGCGGCGGCCAGTTCGGCGGCATGGCGCAGCCCGCGCGGGGTCTCGATGTTGATCAGCAGCCCGATCGGCTGGGCTACGCCGTTGGCGGCCTCGGCCTGTTCCAGCGCCGTGGCGACCTCGCGCACCTGCGCGGCCGATTCGATCTTGGGAATGTTGAGCAGCCACACGCCGGGCACCGCCATCGCGGCCAGATCGGCGGCGAAGTGCGGGCTGTCGGTGGCATTGGTGCGCACGATCAGCAGCTTGTTGCTGGCAAGCACGTCGGCACGGGCGAGGAAGCTGGCGATGGCCGCGCGCGCCGCCTGTTTGCCAGCCTCGGGGACGGAATCCTCCAGATCGAAGGACAGGGCATCGGCCGCACTGGCCAAGGCCTTGTCGAACAGTTCCGGACGTGCGCCGGGCACAAACAGCTTGCTACGCATGGGGTTCCCTCTAACCTTGAGGGCAGTCTGCGCAAATCGGAACCGGGAAAAAGTGTATTCCCGAACATTCATGCAATAGCGTTTGTTTGTAGTGCCGGCGCCGCCGCCGGCCCGGTGCGCCTGGACTGGCAGCAGGCCGACGCCGCCATCCTGTGCGACCCGGTCGCCTCGGTCGCGCCGGGGCGACGAATGGCGTCGGCCCAGGCCGCCAGATAGTTCCAGCGCGCGCCGCCGGAGGTCTTGGGGTTCGGGGTGATGACCTGAACGCCCGGACGAACCAGATCGGGCCAATCCTTGATGGCCTTCGGATTGCCCTTCCTGACAAGGAAGACGATGGTCGATGTGTAGGGGCAGGCGTTGTCCGGCAGGCTGGTCTCCCAGTCCTTGTGCGTCAGGCCGCGCTCGGCGATGGCGTCTATGTCGGCGGCAAGGGCCAGGGTGACGACGTCGGCCTGCAGTCCGTCGATGACTGCGCGGGCCTGTTTGCCGGATCCGCCATGCGATTGTTCGACATTGACACCGGGCTGGCCGGTCTCGCGCCAATGCGCATCAAACAACTGATTATAGGCGCGGTATAGTTCTCGCGTCGGGTCATAGGAAACGTTCAGCAGAGACACGCCGCCCGCGCCTCCGCCCGAACGGGGCGAGCAGGCGGCCAGCGTCAGCGCACCTGCGCCCAGCAGCAATCCGCGGCGATGAAACATCAATGTCCTCCCTGCCCAAGGCCGTGAAGTGACCGGATAAATCCCCATCTGCCAAGTGGGAGATGAGACACGATTTCTGAAACGTGGTCCCAGCTTAACTCATGACATCGCACGCCGTTGCGAAGCGCAAGGACGGCGTGACGTGTGGAATTGACGCGGAAGGGCGGGGAAGTGGTGCCGGCTGCAGGAATCGAACCCGCGACATCCAGTTTACAAAACTGGCGCTCTACCAACTGAGCTAAGCCGGCGTCCCTGACGGACAGGCGCGCCTTATGCGGACGGATTGCATAAGACGCAAGATGGGTCAGTCCAGTTTCTCGGCGATGCGGGCCGCCAGAGCTTTCAGCGTGTCGGCATCCGCCATCGGCGCATGGCCGTGGCCCTTCAGTTCGCGGCTGCTCCAGCGCGGGATGATGTGGAAATGCAGGTGGAAGACCGTCTGGCCGCCTGCGTCGCCGTTGAACTGCATGATGGCCAGGCCCTCGGGTTGAAGGGCCTGCTCGACGGCCTTTGCGGTGCGTTGCAGGGCGGCGGTCAGGCGGGCCAGAACCTCCGGCTCGACCTCCAGCAGATTGCGCGCCTGCGACTGCTTGGCGATGATCAGAACATGGCCTTCCGACTGAGGAAAAACGTCCATGAAGGCCAGGACGTGTTCATCCTCCCACACCTTCACCGAGGGGATTTCGCCGCGCAGGATCTTGGCGAAGATATTGTCGGGGTCATAGTCGCCGTGCAGGCTCATGGGGGGCTCCGAAGCGCGTTGTCGATGCTGGATAGCAGCCGATGCTGAGGAACGGGAGCCTTCGTCCGCATCGCGCGTTATGGTCAAGCTTCAAAACATTTTCATCGAGGACGACATGATCCGCTTCATCATCCAGGCCCTGGTCACAATGGCGGGCCTCTGGCTGTCGGCCAAGGTGGTGCCGGGCGTGGACTTCACCAACAATGGGTCATTGATCGCAGCGGCGATCATTCTCGGCGTCGTCAATGCGGTGGTGCGCCCGATCATGGTGGTGCTGACCCTGCCGTTCACGGTGCTGACCTTCGGTCTGTTCCTGCTGGTCGTGAATGCGGCGATGATCGGTCTGACGTCGCTGTTCCTCGATGGGTTCGCCGTCCATGGCCTTTGGGCGGGAATCGGCGCGGCGATCGTGACGGGCGTGGTCAGCTGGATCGCCGGAGCCTTCATCGGCGGCGGCGATGAGCCGCGTCGGGGCTGAAATTGAAAGAGGGAGCGGTCATGCACTGACCGCTCCCCCATCCGTCTTACTGGGCGAGACGTCTATTCCTCGACCTTGGCCTTTGTAGCGGGCGCCTTCTTGGCGGCTGGTTTCTTGGCCGATTCCTTTTTAGGTGCTGCCGCCTTCTTGGGGGAGGCGGCTTTCTTGGCGGCGGGCGCCTTCTTCTTGGGCGCGGCGCCCGCCTTGGCGGCCAGCAGGGGCAGGGCGTCTTCCAGCGTCAGGTCTTCCGGTGCGGCGCCCTTGGGCAGGGTGGCGTTGATCTTGCCCGACTTGACGTAGGGGCCGAAACGACCGGCCATGACGTGGATCGGCTCGCCCGTCTCCGGGTGGGCGCCGAGGTCCTTCAGCGGCGCGGCGGCGGTGCCACGACCGGGGCGACCGGCGCGCTTTTCAGCCAGCAGGGCGACGGCGCGGTTCAGGCCGACCTCGAACACTTCATCGATGTCCGAGACGTTGGCGTAGGTGCCCGCGTGCAGCACGAAGGGACCGTAGCGGCCAAGGCCTGCCGTGATCATCTTGCCGTCTTCCGGGTGAACCCCGACTTCGCGCGGCAGGGCCAGAAGGCGCAGCGCCCGGTCCAGATCCAGCGATGCAGGCGACCAGCCCTTGGGCAGGGATGACCGTTTGGGCTTCTCTCCATCCGGCGGCGTGATTTCGACGTAGGGGCCGAAACGGCCGATCTTCAGCTGCACGGGCTGGCCGGTCGCCGGGTCGATGCCCAGTTCGCGGTCGCCGCTTTCCGCCGATCCGTCCTCGGCCGAGGGCGAGGCGAGCGGGGAGTTGGCATTGGCGGTGACGACAAAGAGCGTCGATGGATCCGCTTTCTTGATCTCCTTCAGCAGGGAGGTGAGGTTGTTGCGGTGTGACCCGGAGAGTTCGCCGGTGAGGATCGGGAGAATCGGTACGCCGGGGTAGTAGGAGGAGAGCAGCGGCACCAAGAGCTCCCAGGAGCTCTCATCATCAAAGGCCTCCTCATCTACCTGCAGCGAGAACCGTGTGGCAAGGGCCGTGGCTGCATCACGGGCGAAGGGGACCTCCTGGTGGGGAAGCGAGAGGCCGTTGGCGGCGCTGATCATCAGTGCGCTGTTCTTCCGCTTCCCATGGTGGGGGGCGAGCAGGACGATGAGGGCGGGCGAGAGGGACCGCGCCTGGGCAAGGGTCTGGTGAAGGAGGGGGAGGATGTGGGACCAGGCGGCGTGGGGGAGGAGCAGCGCCGTGGGCCGGGCTGCCGTTTCCCCCTCTCTGGCTCGTATCTGGTCTTGCAGGGTAGGTCCATCCTGGGGGTAGTAGAGACCGCCGTGTCTGGGGCTACGCATCGTCATGGTCTAAAAGTAACCATCTTAGGCGCTCTTCGTCCAGTACCACCGAGAGATTCTTCTCCTGTGTGGGGATGACCAGGCCCTTCGGCCCACCCTTGGCCCGCCTGAGGTATTTGACCTGGGTGTAGTAGAGATCGGCTTTGCCCGCTTTGCGGGCCTTGCTGTAGTGGATGGCAAGCATGGCGGCGTCGAGCAGGACCTCAAGGGGTACGCTCTTGCCCCTGATATCCTTGATGAAGACGTAGCCGCCGCTATAGTCGCGGGTATGGACCCACCAGTCGTTGCCACGGGTATGGTGGCGTAGCAGTTCGTCGTTCTCCTTCGCATTACGCCCCACCAGGAGGGTGAAGGCCCCGCTTCTGATGACCAGGCCCACCCCCTTGCGCGCTGTGGTGGCAGCCTGCCCCTCGTGCAGCGCAGAGGTGAGGTCTGCGCACCACGCCTCGCTGTCAGGGCGGGGAGTGAGCAGCGTGTCCAGCTCCTCAATGCGGGATGCAAGCTCCGCCTCAAGGCGCGTGAGCTCCGCTGTTGCATTCTCCGCGGTCCCCTTCGCCCGTTGGTAGCGCTCATAGGCGCGCTCCACCTGTTCGTGTCCCTTGAGCCTGCTGTCCAGGGCGATGGTGACAGGCTCGTGGGTCTTCCAGTCGAGGAGCTCGATGCTCTCCATCTTGTCACCGATGAGGTGTGCGTTGGCGCTCAGTAGGTCGGCCTCATCCTTCAGCCGGTCGAAATCCTGCACCGCTTCGAGGCTCCGCTTCCCCCGATCGATGGCTGCACGCACCCGCTCGATCTCCCGCTCCCCTTGGGCCCGTACCCGCCTGAGCAGCTCTTCGAGTTCGACCGTGCTGCCCTCCCTGCTGTATTCGGCCTCGATCTGCCGGTTGAATGATCCCTCCTCCCGTGGCCGGACGAAGAAGGGTTTCCCGTCCTCGGTGCGCTCTTCCCCGACCTCGAAACGGGCCCCGCTCACCTCGCCGCGGGAGGGGCGTCGGAGCAGGAGGTCGAGGATGGTGTACTCACTGTCGGTGACGATGATGTTCGCCCCGCTTCCGCTGTAGAGGCGGATGAAGAGGAGGAGGGGGGTGCCATGGTTGTCGAGGCTGAGGCGAAGGAGCCGGTCATAGGGGTATTGGTAGCATGCGGTGACCCTGCTGCCGATGAGGCGGGAGCGGGCGAATTGGATGAAGCGCTGCAGCTTGGCCGTCTTCTCCTTGGTGGCCGTGGTGCTCATGTGGAGGCGAGATCGTGGCGTCCCCACTTCGGTATAGAGGGTCCAGCGGCCCGCCTCCCTATGGTAGAAGTGGAAGGAGAGGGAGTTGAAGTCGTGCTGCACCACCGACTGGAGTACACTGCCCTCGAGGGGCAACTCGCTGACGATGAGGGCTATCTCACGCCAGTTGAGACTCATGGCGTGCCCTCCTCGCCTCGAAGGCCTCCTTTATCCCGCCTCCGAGGTAGAAGGAGCCGCACACCAGGATGGCTCCGTCTTGGCTCGTTATCTCCAACGCACGCTCAAGGGCACTGCTGTTTTCCTCGATGAGGGTGATGGTTTGGCCCGCAGTCGCCATGGAATCGAAGAGTGCCTTGAGGGAGGGCAGGTCACTCTTCTTGTAGGTGCCCGGCCGGCTGATGATGATACGGTCGGCGCTCTCGAGGACGGCCCGGACCATGTGCGTGTGGTCCTTGTCCTCGAGCGCCCCGTAGATGATGGTGATCTGCTCACGCCGGTAGAGTTCACTGAAGGAGGAGAGCAACGCCTCAAGCGAGTGGAGGGTATGGGCCCCATCGATGTAGAGGGCAGGGTGGCTTGAGATCTGCTGGAAGCGGCCGGGGATGGCGTTGGCGGTGAAGGCGGGCAGGATGCTCGCATCGTAGAGGCCGAGGGTGCGCAGCAGGAGGAGGGCGAGGGCACTGTTCTGCGCCTGGACATGGGAACGCATCGCGAGGAGCAGGGTCTCCTCCGTCCCATCGGCCCACTGGTAGGTGACCGCCTCCCCGCAGGCAGTGGTGGTGGTGCCCAATGCAACCAGGGCCTGGTCGAGGCGATGGACCGGGGCATGCCTTGCCGCCGCCTCGTTGAGGAAGGTCTCCATGACGACCCCATCTTGGTAGCCGATGAAGACGGGGACCCCCTCCTTGATGATCTTGCTCTTCTCATAGGCGATCTGGGTGAGGGTGTTGCCCAGGATCCTGGTGTGCTCGAGTTCGATTGGGGTGAGGACGACCGCCTCCGGGGTGATGGTGTTGGTGGCATCAAGGCGCCCGCCGAGGCCCGTCTCGATGACCGCCCACTGGCACCTTGACCGGGAGAAGAGGAGGTAGGCGTAGGCACAGAAGAGTTCAAAGGTCGTGGGGGAGGTGGGCCCCCACTCATCGGTGAAGGTGAAGTGCGACAGGGATTCGATGAGCTCGTTGCCCACCTCTACCAAAAATGGTTCATCAAAGAAGGTGCCTGCAAGGGTGAAGCGCTCACGGTAGTCCGAGAGGTGGGGGGAGAGGAAGAGGCCGGTCTTGTAGCCGAGGGCCGAGAGGGCGGTGGCCAGGTAGCTGGCCGTCGAGCCCTTGCCCTTGCTGCCGGCGAGGTGGATCTTCTTGAAGTCCCGTTCAGGGTTTCCCAGATGGGTGAGGAGCACTCCCATCCGATCGAGGCGGTAGGAACGTGTGGTGTAGTTGTCGGTTTGCTTCTCCAGGTTGGTGAAGGTCTCCATGAATGTAATCATCTCGCTGAATCTAGTGATGGCCATGGTGCAGTACCTCGTCGGTTACTGTAGATTACCCACGTTTTTTGGTCAACGGAGCGAAATTCTCTTACACTTATACGGAATTTGAAAAAGTGTCATGCAAATCTTGATTAACCCCTTGTTCCGACGTATAGTTTGCTGAGACTGTACGCGTGAGGAGGCCTCAATGGCACATAAGAAAGATGCAGTGAAACCATGGGATTTTTTGGATGAATTTCGAGGGAAAACCTTTACCGGAGAGTGGCCGACCGTTGTCCAGATGTTTGACATCAGCGTCATGCGCTACCCCGATCATACTTGTTTTATCTCCTTTACCCCAGAGAGGCAGAGCCTGACCTATACCGAGGTCCAGCAGCGTGTCATCGCACTGGCCGACTACCTTGTATCCAAGGGCGTTGGTGAGGGCGACAAGATCGCCGTCAGTGGCAAGAACAGCCCCGAATGGGGTATTGCATACCTGGCGGTCCTCTATGCAGGGGCTATCGTCGTTCCCCTCGACGCCACACTGAACAACACCGATTTGACCAAGCTGATGAAGTTTGCCGAAGTGAAGATGTTCTTCGCCGACAAAGAGCGCCTGAAGGGGTTTGATGAGAAGGATGAGCTGGCTCTCTCGGAGCGCATCAGCCTCGAGGCAGGGTCTGAATACCCCTTCCTCCTCGACCTGAAGGCCCCCACTCAGAAGCGGCGCCTCGCCGACGCCGAGGAGACGGCGGCAATCCTCTTTACCAGCGGGACGACCGGCACCCCCAAGGGTGTGATGCTCAGCCACCGCAACTTCGTCAGTGACTGTTATCTGGCCCAGGGCAACATGTTCATCTATGACACCGACGTCTTCTACGCAATTTTGCCGCTGCACCACAGCTACTCGATGATGGCGGTCTTCATCGAGGGCCTCAGCGTCGGGGCGGCGATCGTCTTTGGAAAGAAGCTGGTGATCAGCCAGGTCTTCAAGGAGATGCGAGAGGGTGGGGTGACGATGTTCTTGGGTGTCCCGATGCTCTTCAACAAGATGATCGGGGCCCTCATGGACGGGGTGCGCAAGAAGGGCATCATCGTCTACGGCCTCATCAAGGCCCTGATGGGCCTCTCCGGCCTCATCAAGAAGGTCTTCAAGGTCAACATCGGCAAGAAGATGTTCGGCTTCCTGCTCAAGAATCTCTCCCTGGAGAACAACCGGATCTGTATCAGTGGCGGTGGACCGTTGCCCGCCTCCACCTTCAAGATGTTCAACGAGCTGGGCATCGACTTCGTCCAGGGCTACGGCTTGACCGAGACGAGCCCGATCACCCACCTCAACCCGGTGGAGGCGTACATCGAGACCTCTGTGGGCAAGCGGGTGCCGGGAACCGAGATAAAGATCGTCGATCCCGATAGCGATGGCAACGGGATCATCCACATCAAGGGACCGATGGTGATGCAAGGCTACTACAACAATCCGGAGGCGACCGCCGAGGTGCTCGAGGATGGGTGGCTCAACACCGGCGATGTCGGTTACCAGGATAGCGAGGGCTACCTCTACCTCACCGGGCGCGCGAAGAACCTCATCGTCACCGAAGGGGGCAAGAATGTCTTCCCCGAGGAGATCGAGGACCATTTCCAGCTCTACAATGAGATCGACACGATCTGTGTGCTCGGCTACATCGTCGACAAGAAGACCAAGAGTGAGGGGATCCGTGCCCTGATCTATCCGGCAGAGGCGTATACCGATGCGATGGAGAAGGAGCATGGGAAGGCGTCCAAGGCCAAGATCGAGGAGCGGATGGATGTAATCGTCAGTGAGGTGAACCGCAAGCTGCAATCCTACAAGAAGATTACGCGCACCACCGTGGTCGACGAGCCGCTCGCGATGACCAGCACCAAAAAGGTCAAGCGGTACCTCGTGGCACAGCAGTACAAGGATTAGTGATGAACAGCAAGACACGCGCATTCCTGAAGAGCCTCGCCCATCCGATCAAGGCGACCGTCATGGTCGGCAAAGGTGGGGTGGATGAGCGCATCTACGCAAGCCTGGATGAGTCGCTTGCCAGCCATGAGCTGGTGAAGGTGAAGTTCCAGGCACAGAAGGACCAGATCCGCTCCCTCAGTGAGGAGCTTGCCACCCATACCGGCAGCGACCTGGTCTCCATCATCGGTTTTGTCGCCACCTTCTACCGGCCGAGCGAGGAGCGCCTGATCGTCATCCCCAAGGAGTTGCTGACGTAGAGCAAAATGGGCCATCCATCAACGATGAACGGCCCATATTAGAGAAAATCCACCAGAAGGTGTTGGTTCTTCATACCACCCCTGGTGGATTTTTTCAATGGTCACTCAGCTCTGCCGCGATAGCAGGCAAGGTCGAGCTTCTCGCAGTACCTGATCAACAGCTCCACTTTTTCCAGATTCTTCTCGCCCTCCTGTGGGTTCCACAGCTGCTGGGCCAAGAGCTGCAGGCGGGGGAAGAGGAGGTATTCGGCTTGGCGCGACGAGAGGACGCGCTCACTCCAGAGGTTTGCCTGCGCCCCGAGGACCATCGTCCTGGAGTGTTCATCCATCTCGGGTGGGGTGGGGGTGAAGGAGGCGAGCTGTCGGAGGGTTGAGACGCCGAGGTTGCCCATCTCCTCCTCGCTGTCGAGGTGGCGGTAGTCGAGGTAGCACCCCTCTGTGTTGGGGCTCATGACCACCTGGTGGCCACGCTTGGCCGCCTCGATGCCCCCTCTCACCCCCTGCCACGACTGGACGATGAGGTCGGAGGGCAGGCCCATCTCCTCGGTGCCATCGAGCACCTCGTCCCAGCCGATGGGCCGCTTGCCGTGGGCGTGGACCATCGCGCTGATCCGGCTGGTCAGCCAGCTCTGCAGCTCGCGTTCGGCTTTCAGCCCCTCGCTCCTCATGCGCGCCTGGCACTTGGGACACTGCTCCCACTCCGTCTGCGGGCACTCGTCCCCGCCGATATGGATATAGGGGTCTGTAAAGAGTGAGGCGACCTGGGTGATGACATCGTCGAAGAAGGCGAGCATGTCGTCATTTCCCGCGCAGAGCACCTCGGAAAAGATCCCCCAGCGGTCCTGGACCTCATAGGGGCCGCCGCTGCAACCGAACTCGGGATAGGCGGCCAGGAGGGCCGAGACATGGCCCGGGGTCTCGACCTCGGGGATGACGAGCATCTGCCGGCTATGGGCGAACGCCTGGACCTCGGCGATCTCCTCCTTGGTGTACATCCGCCCGTAGGTGCGCCCATCCTCGTACTGCAACTCCCGCCGCTTGCTGGCAACCGTCTCCAGCTCTGGCCACCCATCGATGGGGATGCGCCACCCCTGGTCATCGGTGAGGTGCCAGTGGAAGCGGTTGAGCCCGAAGAGGGAGGCGGTGTCGATCAGCTTCTTGATGAAGTCGACGCTGAAGAAGTGACGGACACAGTCGAGCATGAAACCGCGCCACTGGAAGGCAGGCTTGTCTGCCACAGTGCACGCCGGCAAGATGTTGTCATTGAGGAGGGCCAGCTTGCGTATGGCGCCGAGGCCATAGAAGGCGCCGCGCTCACTCGATGCGGTGACGACGACCTGGACCTTGGAGATGGTGAGGCGGTACTCCTCATCACCAAACCCCTCCTGGTGCTTGAAGAGCAGGTCCTCGCCGCCTCGCTTGCAACCGAGCAGCTGGGCTGCCGTATCGGCCAACGCCTCGAAGGGAGGGGAGGCGGCGATGGTGGTGGTGTGGTGGAGGCGGTATGCTCCTTCGCGATCCTCGATGGAGAGGGGCACGGGAAACAGCAGGTCGCTGGCTTTGGGCGTTTGGTGTGTCTTCATGGCCATGTGGTACCACGGGATGTGGTGCAAGTCAAGTACAAAGGTTGTACATACCTCTCCTCCCTCCCCATCAATCGATTGTTGGGGAGTATGGGGAAGAGGGGCCGTTCTCCCACAGGTGTGGCTAATCTCCCAAATATGCATGTAATATGGGAGTTTAGGGCTGTCAATCGGTCTGTACAGGCGGATATTTGAGGAAGTACCCCCACAAGTCAAATGATTTCACTTTGTGCTTGACAGGTGGAATGGCCAGTGTTAGGCTTTGTTTGTACAGAGAGCGAACAAACTAATGCCAGAGGCATGGGGGATGGCGTGAGGATCAACAACAATGAATTTCAGAAGAACGCGAACACCTCACTGGTCGCCCAGCTGATTTGGAAGAATCCGGGCATCAGTCGGGTCGATATCGCCCGGGAGCCAGCGGCGGCCGAGGATGTCGGCGTCAGCCGTGGTCGCGTCTTTCCG
>CALFMX010000147.1 GCA_937902565.1 uncultured Spirochaetales bacterium | reverse complement strand
TTTTGATTTCGACACTCTTATGGGCGATTGCCTTTGATGAGGTGTTCCACCGCCCGTCATCGATCGGGTCGGCACTGAGGCGCTTCCATTGGAAACGCGAGGCATCCAGCTCTTCGGTGATCTCGGTGGTGTTTTGGAAGACGTGGCAGGTTAGGATCGTATCGACCTGCTCGGGTCGGAAGATCGAACCGTTGGATGACTGGATGGATACGGTGTACGACGAGCCGTCCACCCCCGGTGGCCCCGGGGAACCGACGGTGTCGTTCTTGCCCCTGTCGAGCACCTCTAGGTAGGCTGGGGCACTCAGGTCGAATGCCGAGATGCCCACCGCCTCGTAGCGATACACCGCACTCTCATCGGTGAAGGTGCGTGCGGTCACCAGAGCTGAAACATTCAGGCCGCTGAAGGCATCGTCGATCAGGCGTACCAGGGTGCCGCACTTCAAGTCGACGGCCGAGAAGAATGTGTACTGGCTGCCAGCATGGCGGTGGTACTGCCCCAGGAGGTTCGCATGCGCTTGGGCCAGGGTTCGCTCGTGTACGAACAACAGCTCCTCAGAGAGCAGGTTGTCCGAGTTTTCTCCCTCGTAGATACTGTCGGCAGTCCTGACGATGTTCGTGTCACGCACATAGATGATGTCGGCATAGGCATCCAGGCGCGTGATGTGATAGGCCAGCGTCCCGTTGTTGTGTGCCGCCACCTGCAGGTACGGACCACCTGCCGCAGCGATGTTGGCGGTGATGTAGCCGCTTTCGGCGGTGAACTCGGTGCGTACGTTCGAGACGGCGATAATGTCACTCGATCCCACGATATCGATCTCACTAGCGGCGTTGCAGGCTTCGATGAGGGCTGGAGTGCGAAAGCTGTCCGCCTGGGCTTCAGTCCACTCGGCTTCGGTATAGATTTCACTGCCGTCGAAGTGTTGCCCCCCTTCCAGCTTGAGGTAACAATACGGGTGTCCATCCCCTCGTCCTGTGGTATTGCGGTACACCAGATAGTCGCTTGCCGTCCCCAGGCGCGTGAAGGATACGCGCGCACTCTTGTACTGGCGGATCTTCTTGGAAATCGTGATCGCCTTGCCTCCGACCACAACCAAGTCGTCCTTGTCGAGGACGGGGAGGTTCTCGGTGGAGGCGCAGTCCACCTTGAACAGCCTGAGCTGACCAAACTCATCGAAGTAATACACATGACCCAGTTCATACACCAATTGGTCCAACAGCTCGCCGCAGGTGACCGATCCATCCACGCTTCGGGTGACCGACGCACCAAGGGAGATGCAAGCAGGCGAGACGGTGAGGCCCGCTCTTGTACAGATCACCTCGATCGCCTCGCTGGCAGTGCAGTTGAAGAGGTGGCGGCCATTCTCGATGAAGGCTTTTCCCAACAATCGGGTGCCGGTGTCCTCGATGGTGATCGCCAACGATTGCTTCCCTGCGTGGGTGAGCATCCAGTTGTAGCTGGTCGAGAGATATCCGGTGAACACGGTCTCTGAGCCGTCGGTGAGGGCGGCCTTCACATCGCCTTCGGTGGCGATGATATCCTCGATCGCAGGGCAAGCCTTATCCAAGAGCAGATCAACCTGATTCGAGGCGCTCTTCAGTCCGGACAGCAGCTGCTGGTGGAAGGTGATCGACCTGCGTGCGATATGCTGTTCGCCGATCGTCTGTACCAAGGAGTGTCCCGCCTCCAGGTCGCCTCCCAGGAAGGTGAGGGTGAGAGAGGGGCTGTGTATGATGCTCATCTAGGTTGTCACTCCGTAGTAGTCCAGCCGCTCGAACTCGCCTCGGATCATCCGGGCGAAGGCACGCATCCCGTCGCTGCCGACAACCGGTGCCTGCTGGTAGATGTTGATGGTCACTTGCGTCGCTCCTTGATACCCTGCGTTTCCCACTGCCGTGGTGGTGGAGACCGCGTCGGTTGCCACGTTCCCCTGGTCTGCGATCGCGTCGATGTTTGCCAGGCGATCGGCAAGACCGCTGAAGGCGTCGCTGGAAAAGGATCCGGGACTGGATGCATAGCTTTTCTTTCTGAACGGGTGCACCAGGTTGTAGGCCGCGGTGGCAATCACGGACCCGAGGTACTGCACCCAGCTTCCGAGCCACGACAACAGGTCCGCGACGTACTGCAGTGGGCTCATGAGGATCGTGAACGCCTTGGCCACCAACAGCAGGATGGGTGAGAATGCCATCATGATGCCGCTGATGACCTGGAAGACCGGGGCAAGGCTTTGCAATACAGGGGTAAGGACCGCCATAAGGATGTTTCCCACCAAGGCGAAGGCTGTGTGCAGCACATCCAAGACCGGCAGGAACAGACTTGCCAAGGTGGTCCCGATCCAGGTGAACACGTCCACCAGCGGTTGGAATA
>CALFMX010000146.1 GCA_937902565.1 uncultured Spirochaetales bacterium | reverse complement strand
ACAATTTACACCGATTAGGGCTTCCCAGACCAGTCGTTCTTTGGTATATTGAGTGTGTCCGATCGGATGGCGGTTGACTTATGTCATAAACCCCCCAACCGACCCGTCTTGACCGTTTTTTCCCCCTCATATCTGAGGAACGGCAAGGCACCGCGCTATAGCGGACTCCTCCAAGGGTGCAAGCTTGGAGGAGTTTTTTTCTCCAAACCCCAGATTTTCCCATAGAGCGACTTGTAGTGGACCGCAGCCGCCATGTCTGCTATACATATAGTACAGGGTGGACACGTTCATGAGACGATACGCATTGGTGACTCTCATCCTCCTCACCGTTGTATCTGCACTCTTTGGTGCACTCTCCGCTACGTATACGCCTGCTGAGTTTATCTCTTTCAAACTCGGCAACGAAATCTCAGGCCCAGCTACGCCGCTAGGCACCTTCACCACCGACGACCTGGTTGCCCGGATTGGCACTATTGTCATCACAGCGACGGGGGGATCCCACTTGGTCCATCCACGCTTGGTGAACTATAACTCCGGCTCGATCTTTTTGGTCCGTGGCAAAGTTTCAGGATGGAATAACGACATCTCGATACTGGAATTCCACCTATGGGCAAAGACATCGTTCAGAACCGATCCGTTTGAACTTTGGCTTGGCGATGAAGAGTCACCCCTCCATAGCTGGACCAAGACTACTATCACACAAAACCCGTTCATTGCCGATCTCTATCTGGTCAATCATCACGAAATCTCATTGTTCATTCCCGGTGAGACCTACACGTTGGTATCGGGGTCACTCGGCTCATTCAACATCATTTCGATAACGACACCGGATGGATGGGAGCCAGTATATATCCCGGTGAATAACCAAACCCTTCCTCCAGGAGGAGGGCCTCCCACCAATCCGATTCCAATTCCCGTCGGCGGAGCTGGGGTGCCTATCCCCGATATCCCCTTCGGCGATGACCCCTTGCCTGTACAGCTCACCTACGGCCTCACTATCATCACCGAATCGCCTTTCTTGACAAGCAGTGCATATACACCCAACAGCGCCAAGGTTGCCACCGCCCAGCTGTTTATCAGCGGTGGTCAGCAGAATACCACCTACAAGGTGGATATCACCTTCCGCAATGCCGCCAACTCCCCATCCTTCAATCTCAGGCTGGGTGGGGATCCCGATGGCTATGCAATAGCGTATGCGCTGCTCTTTGGTAATGAGGAGATGACCGGAGGCACCGCCACACGATGGACGCCCTTGAGCAATGGGGAAAACCTGCGTGATATTTCGGTGAGGATCCTCTCTCCCACAACTGCACAAGCCGCCCCATCGGGTAGCTTTCAGGATGTGATCTACGTCGAGGTGACGCCCGTTGAATGAGGGTGGGTCACCAGCGATTAAGCTGTTCTCACTCTACTGGTGAGCACGTATGTGGCTATCGCGTGCAGAGAGTGGATGCAGACTGTGCTTCCGGATTATCAGAGGGTGATACCGTAGCACAGAAAGATCGAGTAGGAGAAAGACAGAAACGGCCACAGCACCTGTTTTCGACTTCTGATTTAGGATATTCCATTGTAGGGGTATTGTATATTCTTAAAAAGAATTTATACTAGAAACTGTCATAATATGACAGTTTCTGGTAAATATTATGAATCGATTGATAGCTACATTACTTGATTACAAGGGCCTCCCTCTCTACACCACAGCGGACATACAGCATGCTGTTGGTGGGTCCGACGATGCTCGGTATGCTTTGGTCAAACGGGCAATGGCTGATGGGGGTCTCATCAGGATCAAACGAGGGTTGTACACCCTTGCCCACCGCTACCGGAGGGTGGAAGTGAGCCCCTACACAATCAGCGCCATGATCGTGGCCCAATCGTATATCAGTGTGGAAAGCGCACTCTCAGTCCATGGTTGGATCCCGGAGGCAGTGCGTTCGATCACCGCAGTGACGAGCAAGAGCTCTGTTGAGTATCATACGCCGGAGGGGCACTTCACCTATGCGAGGGTAGCACAACAGAGGTTCTTTGGTGGAGTGCGACGAATCGACGAAGGTGACGGCAACGTATGGTTTTTGGCGACGCCACTCAAAGCTCTAGCCGATTATGTGTACGCCCACCGTCTCGACTGGGATTCTATGGAGCCGCTCTTGCACTCCCTGCGTATCGAAGAAGAGGATCTCCTCACGCTCGGTGAGGATGATTTTGATGAGCTTGACGGTGTATATACCACTGCCCGGGTAGTACGTTTTCTCTCTGCTTTGAAAAAGGAGGTCTGTGGTGAGCGTACACATCATTGAACAGCGGTTGGAGCGTACGGCGTTTGTTCTCTATGACAAAGCGGCGCGGCAGCACTTCCCATATGCGTCC
>CALFMX010000145.1 GCA_937902565.1 uncultured Spirochaetales bacterium | reverse complement strand
CTACCTCTCATCGCTGACCATCCCCACCCTGAACGCCCAGGTCAAGCGCCAGTACAAGAAGGATGCCGTTACAAAGTTGTACGATTGGCAGTACACCAGCATCGTCGTGCCTGATGTTACCATCAAGGCCACCGGGACCCCCCTCTCCCTGAAGCGGAGCCTGCCCGCCAGCAGCAGCCCGACCGCCTCCGCTGCCACCTCCTCGAGCCGAGAGGTCACCAATGACCCGCTCCTCGTCCCCTTCTACAAGACCCCGCTGGCAAAAGCGAAGAGCAAGACGGCGGCCACGCAGGAGCTGAGCCTCTCCTACTCGATCGAGCAGCGGCTGAACCGGCGCCTTGACCCGGAGAGCGGGGAGCAGGAGTACTTCTACTCCTTCTCCAAGGCCAATCTCCGCCTCTTTGCCACCCCGCACTCCAAGCTGTTGACCGTCACCGAGGAGCTGGTACCCCAGCTCTCACTGGTCGAGGACCAGCACAAGAAGGTCTTCTACAACCAGGAGGGCCAGGTCTTCCTCACCAGCCGCCTCGCCATCCCTGTCATCGGCCTTGAGTACCAGCTCAGCCACCGGCTTGCCCGAACCCAGGTCACCGAGGACGCGAATGGACGCGAGACGATCGAAGAGGGAGTGGAGTTCACCAAGGAGCAGGTGACTGTCCACCGTATCACGCTCGCCAAGTCCTTCTCATTTCTGGGCGGCACAGCAAAACCGTCCTTGACGGTGATCCTTCCCCCCCTTGAGCAGAGCATCACCCCCCTCATCTCCTGGGGTATCGGCTCTCTCACCCTGACATCTTCTGCCAAATTCGTCGAGAAGGAGGGTGTGATGAAGAGCGATCGGGTGGGCTCGTCCCTGCAGTACAAGGATCGCCTCTTCACGTTCACCATCGACGGGACCTACCTGCTCAACACGGAGGCGGACAACTGGTGGGAGCGTCTCTCCATCAAGCAGGCCTTCTCCTACCAGAGCCCCTCCGCGTTCTGGAAGCTGGGCCAGAGTGTCAGCTACGAGGGCCTCTCCAAGGAGGGGGTTGCACACTCGATCGAGGCCCTCACCCTCAAGGCCGAGATCCCGCACCTCCTGCTCCAGTTCACCGCCCACGGGCCCATCGACGGGCTCAGGAGCAAGGAGCTCAAGGGCAGTGTCTCGCTGCTGGACCGGCAGCTGCGCTTCTACAAGCGGCGCATCACCTTCAGCTGGGGAATCAACACCTCGCTCTACTTCCACTTTGAGGACCCCTATGCCTCGAAGCTCGAGTTCGAGGCGAAGGCCGGACTCTCCATCGCTGAGTTCCTGGATGTGAAGCTCAGCGTCAAGAGTGTGAATACCGGCTTCTACCGCTACTACACCGATGATGCCTTTGTCTTTGGCACGCTATGGGAGGACCTGTTGCGTTCCTTTGACTTTGTGGGGAGTGGCCGCCAGAACACCCAGTTCAACCTCAATGCCATCTCCCTGGAGCTGGTACATGACCTGGGCGATTGGTCGCTTAATTGTAAATACAACGCAAGTGTAGTACTATCGAACAACCAGTACCATTGGGTACCGACCGTAACGGTCTTCCTTTCATGGAAGGTTTTGAAC
>CALFMX010000144.1 GCA_937902565.1 uncultured Spirochaetales bacterium | reverse complement strand
CTGGTGGTACTGCGCGCCTACGTCTACGTCCTCAGGATGGGAAGCGAGGGGATCAAGGGAGCGAGCCGCCATGCCGTGCTCAATGCCAACTACCTCTCAGCCAAGCTTGGCGAGCGGATTGCCATCCCCTATGGCACGCGATGCATGCACGAGTTTGTTGTCAGTGCCAAGGAGTTGAAGAGAACGCATGGTGTGAGTGCACAGGATATTGCCAAGGCCCTCATCGATGAGGGATACCACCCACCGACGGTCAACTTCCCCCTCCTGGTCGAGGAGGCGCTGATGATCGAACCGACCGAGAGTGAGAGCGTGGAGAGCCTGGACCGCTTCATCGAGGCATTCTTCAGGATTCTCGACCTCGCCGAACATGATCCACAGCACCTCAAGGAGGCCCCACACCACACCTCGGTGGGACGTCTGGACCAAGTACGTGCGATCAAGGAGCCCGACCTGCGCTACTAGTGCTTCTTTTGCTTTGCAGTCTGCCCATATTTGGGGTATCTTGTTCCTATGAGTAGACTGTTGATTCAAAATGGACTTATCGTCGATACCGAATGGACGCGCCACGCCGACATCCTCATCGAGGATGGTACGGTGGTGCGGATCTCCAATGAAATTGATGAGAGCACGGTCAGTGAGGGGACCGAGATCATCGATGCCGAAGGGCTCTGTGTCCTGCCCGGCATCATTGATGCGCACACCCACTACCATCTCGAGAGCCGGGGGACCGTCACTGCCGACTCCTTTGCAGAGGGGAGCAAGGCTGCCTCATACGGTGGGGTGACGACCGTCATCGACTTCGCCGATGATGACAAGAAGGGGTCGCTCGCCGCGTGTGCCAAGCGGCGCATTAAGGAGATGGGGGAGGGGATGGCCATCGACTACTCCCTTCACCAAGGTGTCTATGAGGTGCGACCGACCCTCAAGCGGGAGCTCGGAGAGCTTGCCGAGCTGGGGGTGAAGGTCATCAAGCTCTTCACCACCTACAAGAATGTCGGCTACATGATCGAGAACCGAGAGGAGCTGAAGGAGGTCTTCGCCCTCGCCAAGGAGGCAGGGATCCTTGTCTCGGTCCACTGCGAGGACGACGAGACCATTGCACGGACAGAGGCCTCCTACAGTGGGGACTATGGTCCCCCCGCCCATGCCTTGCTCAGGCCCAGTGAGGCCGAAGCGAAGGGAATCGAGACGGTAGGGTCGATCGCCCTTGAGCTTGACATGCCCCTCTATGTGGTCCACCTCTCCAGCCTCGCTGGCCTTGAGATGGTCAGGAACCTGCGCAGCAAGGGGTTGAGAATCATCGTCGAGACGACGCCCCACTACCTCTTTTTGGACAGCTCCAAGCTCGAAGGTGATGATGGCTCCCTCTTCGTGATGACGCCGCCACTGCGCACTATCGATGACTGCAAGGCACTCCAGGAGGCGGTGCTCAACGGGGAGATCCAGATCATCGCAACCGATCACTGCGCCTTCACCAAGGAGCAGAAACGTGCAAGTCGTGACTGCCGTACCATCCTGCCGGGCATCCCCTCCAGTGAGGAGCTCCTGCCCCTGGTCTATACCTTTGCCGCCCATAGCGGACGGATCGGGATCCAGCAGGTGGTGAACCTCCTCAGTACCGCCCCCGCCAAGGCGTTCGGCCTCTATCCGGGCAAGGGGTCC
>CALFMX010000143.1 GCA_937902565.1 uncultured Spirochaetales bacterium | reverse complement strand
GGCGTGCGAGCAGCACGGCATCGTCTTCATCGATGAGATCGACAAGGTCGCCAAGAGCGGGTCTGCCTCCGGTGGCATCGACGTGTCACGCGAAGGGGTGCAGCGCGATATCCTGCCGATC
Source organism: uncultured Spirochaetales bacterium (assembly GCA_937902565.1). GTDB lineage: Bacteria > Spirochaetota > Spirochaetia > Sphaerochaetales > Sphaerochaetaceae > Sphaerochaeta. The sequence goes on along the minus strand of CALFMX010000143.1, from coordinate 3,034 downwards.
GTCGAGGGGACGAGCGTCTCCACCAAGTGGGGGATCATCGACACGACCCACATCCTCTTCATCGCAAGCGGTGCCTTCCACGTCTCGAAGCCCAGTGACCTGATCCCTGAGCTGCAGGGGCGGTTCCCACTCCGTGTCGAGCTGAACGAGCTGACAGCCGATGACTTCTACCGGATTCTCACCGAGCCGGCCAATGCGATCACGATGCAGTATCGTGAGTTGCTCGCCACCGAAGGGGTCTCGATCAACTTCGAGGACGGGGCGATCAGGCGTATCAGCGAGATTGCCTGGCAGGTGAACGCAACCAACGATAACATCGGTGCCCGCCGTCTCTTCACCGTCATGGAGAAGCTCCTTGAGGAGCTGAGCTTCAGCGCTGATGAGCTGAGTGGGCAGACGATCACCATAACCGCCAAATATGTCGATGAACGTCTTGAGGAGATCATGAAGAATGAAGACCTCACGCGCTTCATCCTCTAGGAGGACGTGTGGAGTTCCTTCGCCTTGAAGCCGCCGATTATGAGAGCGCACTGCGCCTTGCCCGCGAAGAGTGGGGCAGTGCAGTGCGCGTCCATACCCGCAGGGATATCGTCGGCGCGCGAGGGGCGAAGAGCTGTGAGATCACATTCTACATCGTCGATCTGGATTCCATGGACCGCTTCGATCCCAAGGGCCACCTCGAGCAGCTCTTGGAGGTGAATGGAATCAAGAGCGATCTTGAGGCCATCAATGCGCTGCGACAGGAGAGCGAACACCTCCAATATGCAGAAATTGAGGTACGCCTGATCGAGATCCTCTTTTCATCCATCAACTACACCACGACACCGGAGCAACGGTTCATCCTCCTTGTGGGGGATGGGGCTGCCTCCGTTGCGCCCTCGCTGGCCCTCTACTACCGGGCCCGGGAGGGGAAGCGGGTGGCCCTGCTTGCCGTGGGTGAAGAGGATCCCTCACTCCCTGGTGAAGCAGAGCGCCTCGCCCTGCCGTATTACCATGCATTCGGCACAGAGGAGGTGGAGGGACTCTCCTCCACGCTGGCAGAGTATGAGCATGTGCTTGTCGTCGGTGATGGGACTGCCCTCCCTGAGGGCACGGATCTCTATCGGATCGCTGTGGTGCACGCCGGCTCCCTTGATGGGGAGGTGGGGGATGCCCTCCTGGTGACCGACCTGGCGGAGGCGCGACACGCCGGAGAGCTCTTGTCCCACCTCTCTGAGCACCCGGTGGCGTTTGCCTTCGTCAAGGACAGCGAGGGGGATGTACGCAGCGCCGACTCATCGGCCCTGCTCAGATGCCTCACCGGCTTCACCCTCGACCTTGAGGCGCTCTCATTCCTTTGACACGATGAGCTTCCCCTGGCTTGCCAGGGAGCGGATGATCTCACCAATTGCGGGGGCGGCGATGTTCGCCCCCCAGATATCGCTGCCGCCGGGGTTATGCGATCCAACGTAGATGATGTACCGTGGCTCGTCGATCGGGACGATGGCCAGGGCGCTTGCGTAGAGAGCCCCGTCAACGTAGCTACCGGTCTCGGGGTTCAGGGTCTGGGCTGTCCCGGTCTTGATGCCCACCTTGATGCCATCGACCCGTGCCCGGGTCCCGGTCCCCTCCTGGGTAGCCAGGGCCATCCCGTCGCGGATCGTCTGTGTCACCGCAGGGTCGAGTACCTGGGCCACCGGCGTGCGGACCCGTTCATAGAGCAGGGAGCCGTCGCTGCCCGAGTTCCTGCGCAGGATCAGATGGGGGGTGAGCAGTTCGCCGCTCGGCCCGAGTGCGGTTGCCGCCACCGCAAGGTGCAGGGCCGAGGTCATGAGCTCCTGGCCAAAGGCGATCGTCGGCTTGCTGCGTGCAGACCAGGTCTTGGGATCGGCGATCAGGGAGCGGGCCCGGCTGGGAAGGTCGATGTCCCAGCTTGTCGTGAACCCCAGGTCAACGAGTGTCTGGTAGAAGGCGTCCGTGTCGGTCTGGAGCGCCCAGTGGGAGATGGCCCCGTTGCATGACTTGCTGATCATCGTCTCTGCATCGACAGAGCCGTGGGGGGAGGAGCAGGAGATGGTGATCGGCTTCCCCCCGGCCCAGAAGGTGTAGGAGCCGTCACAGAAGAAGGGGGTGGTGGTATCCGCCTCGCCTGCATTGAGGATGGACGCAAGGGAGAAGAGCTTGAAGACCGAGCCCGGTTCGCTCATCTGTGTTATGGCATTGTTCCTCCGCTCCTCGGCCTTTGAGCGCCCGAAGAGGTTGGCATCGTACCATGGCCAGCTCCCGAGGGCGAGGATATCCCCGTTTCTTGCATCGAGGACGATGGCGGTGGCCCACTCGCTCTCCCATTCGGATGCGATGGCCTGGAGCTGGACATCGACGGCGTACTGGATATCAAGGTCGAGGGTGAGGGTAATCTCATCACCGTAGGTGACGAGGCTTTCGCCAACCTCAGGCCATGGGTTGAGGTAGCGCTCCTGGCTGAGTTCGATTCCCTCGATGCCCTCTCCTGCGGTATTGGTGAAGCCGATGGTCTGCACACCATGGAAGAAGGCGGGCCAGGTACGCCCCTGCCGCTTCTCTATGGTCACCTGGTTCTGCAGGCGATTCTTGGAGAGGGCAACGGCCAGCTCCTGGGCCGTCTGTTCATCGATCCGCTCCTTGATCTGGGCATAGGTGGTGTATGAGGCGGCCCGCTCTGCAATCTGGGCGCTGCTCATCTGGACAAAGGGTGCGACAACCTCGCTGACGAAGGGGAGGTCATCGATGGCATTGAGGTGGAAATAGACCCCCCAATAGGGGGTTTGGATGGCAAGAATCCGGCCATTCCGGTCAAGGATGGTGCCCCGTTCCACCCGTTCGGCAACCGCTGGGTCCTCATAACGGCGTTCAGGAGAGGATGAATTGAGCATCAAAAACGCCACTCTGATGAGGATAATGATGAATAATAGGGTTGTCAGGGCTCTGAAGAGGCCTATATGCGAACGATTTGGACTGGTAGTCATCTTGGATTTATACTACTATGGAGAAAAGGTAATGTCGAGCGATGGCAAAA
>CALFMX010000142.1 GCA_937902565.1 uncultured Spirochaetales bacterium | reverse complement strand
GTCGTCCGCGAACTGAGCGGCGGCAGGTGCGGGGACCTGCACATCCCGGACGTTCAGGCGTCTGAAATGAAGGATTACCGGGGCAGCCCCGACGTGGTGTTCGTCTGTGTCAAGGGGTATTCCCTGGGGGACACGATCCCGTTTCTGCGCCGTGCGGCGCGGCCGGACACCGTCGTCATCCCGATCCTGAACATTTACGGCACGGGCGGGAAAATGGCGGCCAGACTGCCGGAGCTGACCATCACCGACGGGTGGTCCAGCGCCTACGGCCTCTTTACCGAGGGCGAGGCGCCCCTGGTCATCAGCTTCACCACCAGCGTCGTCTACCACGTGCTCAATGAGGAGAGCACGCGCTATCGGGCCCTGATCTTCCCATCAGGCCACCAGGCGACCATCGAAGGGGTGGGGATCCTGGCTGGCAGTCCACACCAGAGCGAAGCCGAACGCTTCGTCGACTTCATCCTCAGTGAGGGCCAGCTGGAGATCGCCATCACCAACTCGATGTACCCGACCAACGCCTCAACGCCCCTCCCCCCTGCCTTCGATTGGGCACCAAAGCCCGAACACTCCTTCTCCGCCGACCGCACAAGACTTGAAAAAAACCTTGAACGGTGGCTTACTGAGTGGACAGAGGTGATGAGTCGATGAGGACGAAGGGCACGATCGAAGAGGGAAGATTCTATCAGCGCATGGCGTTGCCAGCCCTTGTTGTCATCACCCTCTTCTTCGTGCTCCCGCTTCTCTTCACCCTCTCCTCAGCCTTCATAGGACCGGGAGGGGGGTTCTCCCTCTCTCCTATCAAGACGGTTTTCACTGATCCCTATACGCTGCGGGTGATGCGTTTCACCATCACCCAGGCAGCGCTCTCCACCCTTGCCTCGCTGCTGGTGGCCCTCCCGGGAGCCTATCTCCTCTCCTCCTACTCCTTCCGGTCAAAGTCCCTGATCCTCGCCCTCAGCGCCGTACCCTTCGTCATCCCCTCGATCCTGGTAGTCCTGGGCTTTGTCATCTTCTTCGGCAACAACGGCTTCCTCAACCAGCTGCTCATGGCCCTCTTCTCCCTCTCCGAGCCGCCGCTGAAGATCCTCTACTCCTACAAGGCCATCATCCTGGCCCACACCTTCTACAACTTCCCGATCATCATGAACCTCGTGGCGACTTACGCGATGCACCTCGACCGCCGCCAGGAGGCGGCCTCCTACACCCTCGGCGCCTCCAAGAGCGAGACCTTCTTCCGCATCACCCTTCCCCGCCTGCTGCCGGCCATCATCAGCTCGGCAAGCCTGGTCTTCCTCTTCTGCTTCAGCAGCTTTGCCATCATCCTGGTGCTCGGGGGAGGCCCGCGCTATTCGACCATGGAGGTAGAGATCTACCGCCAGGCCCGCATGGTGGGCAGTGCGTCTGCAGCCGCAGCCCTCAGCCTCTTCTCCATCCTCGTCACCAGCCTCCTCTTGGCGGCGTACAGCAAGAGCCAGCAGCGCCTCGTGCAGAGCGAGGCGTACAAGGAGCCACTGCTCCTGGAGAGGAGGCCGGCACACGCCTTGGGGCGCATCCTGGCCCTCCTCTATGCGCTCTCTGCCCTCCTCTTCATCCTCGCGCCCATCGCCTCGGTCATCGTGCGCTCCGTCTACTCGACCTCGGGATTCTCGCTCAAGTGGTACCGCCAGCTCCTCAACCTCGAACGGGCCTCCTCCCATATGGGATCGGCCCTCGCAGCGCTGACCAACAGCCTTGCCATCGCCCTGACCGTCTCCATCCTTGCAGTGGCCCTCGGCACGAGCCTGGCCGCCTCCATCGAGCGGAGGAGGAGAGGCAAGGGGGCACTGGAGATGCTGGGGATGCTCAGCATGACCGTCAGCTCAGTGATCATAGGCCTCGGGTACTTCCTCATCACATCCCGCGTGCATGGAGGAGCGAGCCTCAGCTATGCGCTGGTGGTGCTGGCACACCTGGTCATAGCCCTCCCCTTCACCCTGCGCGTGATGCTACCCGAATACCGCAAGATCCCGCTCTCCTACACCAACAGTGCCCGCACCCTGGGCAGCACGACCGGGCACGCCTTCTTCACCATCGAGCTGCCGCTCCTCAGGGGTGCGATGGTCAGCAGTGCCATCTTCGCCTTCGCCATCTCGATGGGTGAGTTCAACGCCACCCTCACCCTCTCCTCCTCCACCATCGTCACCCTTCCGATCGTCATGTATCGCCTCATCGGATCATACAACTACCAAGGCGCCTGTGCGCTGGGGACCATCCTGATCATAGTCAGCGCTCTGGTCTTCATTGCCACTGGCACGACAAAAGGAAAGAAGCATGCCTAACAGTGGTCTCGTCTGCTCCCTCGGTGCATCGTACGAAGAGTTCACCCTCAGGGCGGAGTTCTCTGTCGAGGAGGGGAAACTTGCCTGTATCATCGGCCCGTCGGGCTGTGGCAAGTCCACGACCCTCCAACTCATCAGCGGTCTCCTGCCGCTTGAGGAGGGGAGCATAAGCCTCCATGGCAACGACCTCAGCACCGTGCCGGTCCACCACCGCCAGATCGCCATGGTCTTTCAGGAGTACGCCCTCTTCCCCCACATGAATGTCGCAGAGAACATCGCCTACCCGATGAAGCTCAGGCACATAAAGAAGGCCGATCGATCAAGAGAGATTGGCGAACTGCTCAGCCTCGTCGCCCTTGAGGGGTACGAGAAGCGCAAGAGTGACGAACTCTCCGGCGGGGAGAAGCAGCGCGTGGCACTGGCGAGGGCATTGGCCAGCGAGCCACAGCTCCTGCTCCTTGACGAACCCCTCTCCGCCCTCGATGCAAAGCTCAGAAAGCATCTGAGAGAGGAGATCCGCCGTATCCACGATGAGACGGGCATCACCACCCTCTACGTCACCCATGACCAGGATGAGGCCCTCTCCATCGCCGATAGCATCATCGTGATGAACGAGGGAAAGGTCATCCAGTGTGGTACGGCGGAGGAGGTCTACCACACGCCCAACTCCCTCTTTGTCGCCACCTTCATCGGCGAGGGCAACACCCTGCCGGCCCACCTCCTGGGTGAAGGGGAGGAGCAGAGGGCAGGGGTCATCTTCTTCCGCCCGGAACAGGTGAGTGTCCACACGGCAAACTCGGGGGAGTACCTGCCACACCTCAACATGGAGGGGGCAACGGTGGAGAGCTGTGAATTTCAAGGGGGGCGATACCGCCTCCATGCCCGCTGGCAGGGCTACCCGCTCATCTGCTACGCCAACCGCCGGCCCCAGGCAAAGACGATCAACCTGACAGTCAGGAAGCGTGATATCCTCCACTTCGAAGAGATAAACAGCTGAAATCTCCCCTGAAAGGGGAATACACACTCCCTCCTGGTAGGCTATACTCATGCTATGAAACGAGGGATCCTGCTCATCGCTCTCCTCTCTCTGCTCTCTCCCCTTGCAGCAATGGGCGAAGGGCAGTACTACGCTGTCTCCCTCTCTCTCTTCCCCTACCTCTCCATACCCCACTACAAGGATGAGGTCGCGGTGCGTACCTCCGGCGGCGGGGAGTTCTCCATCGGGGCACTCGGGTACCGCACAGGCCCCTATGATATGAGCCTTGAGATGCGCTATCGAGGTACCACATCCTCCATTCCCCATGGCTTCTATCGTGCCCGGGGTTTCGACTCCGTCGGCCTCGACCTCCGCTTTGCCTACCAACTCAAGGAGAAGCTCGCCCTCTCTGCCGCCATCGGAACTGAGATCAACTTCTACCGCAAGGTCGACCACGCCTTCGCTTCCTTCTCCGCCTCCATCGGAGGCGAGTACCTCCTTGCCCAAAACCCAACCTATCGCCTCTCGCTCACCTTCCCCCTCACGGTACACCTGAGAAAGGAGATCACCGCCCTCCAGACCGCGGTGGGTCTACGCTACCAGCTCTTCCCCGCCAAGGGAGGCCGATGATGAAGAGGGCGATCCTTCCATTGGCCACCCTCATACTCCTCATCATCCTCCTCTCAGGCTGTGAGCTCTTCATCGAAAAGCCCGAGGCGGGGAAGGTCTATGCGATCTTGGTGGCGTTGGATTATAAGAACACAACTGAACAAAGCTCACTAAAAGGAACACTTCCCGATGCACGGGAATTGAATCGCGCATGGGAGGCTGTCACAGCAAAAGCACAGGGGGAAAAGGAGTACCATGGATATCTGTTCCTTCAGGACAATGCAGATACTCCTAAAGACCTCGATATCGGTGATGAAAACGTAAACTCCTTGCCCACTTCTGAACATATTCTTAAGGCCATCAAAACTCTACAAAGCATAACCACCTCCAACGACCTCATCATCTTCACCTACAGTGGCCATGGCTCGGAAGCGGGGGAGCTGCTCTTGGTAACAACAGAAGCGGGAAAAACACATAAGGGATTTCCCGCATCCTCCATCCTCGATGCCCTCTCGAAGGTACCAGGGCGCAAGCTCATGATCCTGGATACCTGCTTTAGCGGCCTCTCGGTACCGGAGAGTGGCGCGAGCCACTCCACCCTCCTGAACAACAACATCTCCAAGTGGTACAAAAAGTATTGGGATAGCTCGAGGTACACGAAGCCTGAGGTATTTGTCATCACGGCAAGTGCCGATACAGAGTCCCATGAGGATACGTTTGATGGTGAAGACCACGGGATATTCACCTATGCCCTCCTCCAAGGCCTGGGATGGGAAGAGAAGAAAGGCAGTGTCACTACAGCCATCCCTCCAGCGGCAAAAGAGAAGCAATTGACTGCCGACAGCCTGCTCTCGTACATAAAGAAACACCAACAGGCTCCGCTCAAACGGACACTGCTCAATCCTTCAGCCACGTTCCAACACCCCTTGGTCAGCGGCGGGGCTCTGGATATGGTCCTCTTCACCTTCTGAAGCAATAGTGAGGCACCTCCCCCTTATAGGGCATGAAGTGGTTGGTCCTCTGTTGGTTATGCCTTCATTTCCTGCTTCTCAGCTGTGAGCTTTTGCCCCATGATGAGGGGCGTATAGCCCATGTGGGCATCGCCCTCTCCTATCGCGGCACCGATGTGCAGAGCCTGGGCGCAGCCGTCAATGATGGTGTTGAGCTCAAAGAGGCGTTTACCAGCCTCTTTGATGGGCGACGCTTCTCCAGCGACCTTTTGGTCCAATATGGGGAGATGGACAAACATGGGATGTGGCGCTATGAGGGAGGGGGGACAGCCGCCCTTCCCACCAAGGCCCGGGTCGTTGGACGGTTGGAGTCATTGGTAGCGAGCCTCGGGAGCACAGATTTGTTGATCATCACCTATAGCGGCCATGGCCTTGAGGATGGATCGTTGGTCTTGGCACCCGACAATGACGGTGGGCATATTTTTCTGGATGGTGGAGGGATCGACAGCTCCCTGCTCCTCTCTGTCGACGAGCTCTTCTCAATCCTCGAGAGGAGTGAGGCGTCGATCCTCTTGATCCTCGACAGCTGCTATAGCGGCAACTTCGTCACCGAGGCGGGCTCGTCCATCTCTCTGGTCCCGGACCATGATCTATTGGCCGACGCCTACCGGCGCTACTTCGACAACACGTCATCGTACAGGCGGGGGGTCTTTGTCATCAGCGCCACCGGCAGCGACCATACCAGCTATGAACCGCTTGCAGGATCACATACCCACGGCTACTTCACCCTCGCCCTGCTCGAAGGCCTCGGATGGGAGTGCAGTGAACAACGGTTGGTGACAGAGCGGCCATTCATCAGCAGCGACTGGCTCTACACCTACATCCTTGAACACCAGAAGATACCCACAGAGAGTACAGAGAGCGTCTGGTACCAGCACCCCACCATAAGCGGGGGGCCGTTGGAGTTGGTGCTCGTCAGCCGATGAAGTCCCCGTCGCGCACTGCGACGATCTCGTCCCGGATGACCGCGGCACGCTCGAACTCAAGATTCTTGGCCGCCTCGAGCATCTCCCGTTCCAGTGCCTTGATGTACTTCTTGCGGTCGGAGGCGGAGAGGAGGTTGTAGCCGCCCTTGAGGATCGAGAGGTCCTGCTTCTGGATCTCCCGCGTCTCCTCCTTCTCCCGCTCGATGATATCCTGCACTGCCTTGATGATCGTCTTGGGCGTGATACCGTGCTCCTCATTGTACGCGCTCTGGATGGCACGGCGCCGCTCGGTCTCCCCGATCGCCTCCTCCATCGCACTGCTCATGCGGTCGGCATACATGATGACCCGCCCCTCGCTGTTGCGAGCGGCACGGCCGATGATCTGG
>CALFMX010000141.1 GCA_937902565.1 uncultured Spirochaetales bacterium | reverse complement strand
GTGCTTGCCCTGGAAGCTATACCCTTACAAGAAAATGGACGGCTACCGACCTTTGCGGTAATACAGCCGTGCACACACAGGTAGTGACCGTAACCGATACCCAGGCTCCTGTATTCGCAGGAACATTGCCTGCTGCCAGCATCACCGCATCTTGCGGAAATATCCCGGCTGCGGTTACGCTTACAGCAACTGATGCCTGTGGAAGCGCAACGGTAACATTCGCCGAGACAAGAACTGACGGATCATGTGCTGGACCTGCCATTCGCCAAGGACTCTGGTATCGAAGCTCGCCTTGATCTTGACTTGGTCGCGGCCGAGGAAGCATTGTAGGATCAATGCATACGTACTGCTAAACCCTTGGTGCGCTTCAGAGTCTTGCCATCTTCCGAGCTGATGAGCATCTTCCTGATCATCTTCGTGTGGTTGTATTGCGACGAGGGTTTGGAAAGCGCAAGCCCGACGTCCATTTTCGTCTACACCGGCGATGCGCTGCAAGCCAGTCTGTTCGAAATCCATCATATCCGTCGCCTGCTGCTGAAGTTGTTGTAAGTACCCTACTACACTTTGCTTCTCATCCACCTTGACCCGGACAGGTACAGTGGCAATCGTGGGGCCAACAATATCGTCCACATCGCTGACTGGAGCATTCCTTCCCGACAGAACAGCGCCAAAGATAATATCGGCGGAACGGGTATATTGATGAATGAGGAGGGCTAACGCGCCCCTAATCATTGTCGATACTGTCGTCTCTGTTTTGGAGCTGGCATTCAATGCGATCTTCAATTCGATTTCGCCGTCCGGCGCTGGTTCGAAAGACGCTGATGGGAGTTGAGGATATGTTGCAAACTCGGCATCCGCAAGGTATGACCTCCAGAAACTTTCCGCGTCGCTGTGCTTGACGTCAAGGATGTGCTTAACGAAAGAGCTGAACCTTGGCGGGTCCCTCTTGATAGCGATGTCATTATAGCAGTCCCCGACGAGACCCATGATGCGAGGGATTGTCCAGCCATCGTAGAGAGCATGATGAATCGTCCACACAAAGCATCTTGGCTTGTTCTTATTTTCAGGCAAGATGATTGCGAACCTGGACAGAACATCACCCAGTCCCATTTCTTGAGATGTGTCTGATGCAATGTAGCCTTCCAGGTTTTTATGTTGGACCCATGGCAACTCCTCTTTGAGTACCACCTGAGTCAATCCAAGCACCTCGTGCTGTACGATTCGAGTACGTAGGATCTCCGTCGTTGCGAATACCACTTCCCAAGCTGTTTTGAAGTCGGGTATATTGATGTGAGCAGAGAGTTCGAATACTGCTTGCATCACGTAGTCGCCGTGACGCTTTGCAGTGAGAGACATGAGGCCTTCCTGGAGAGGAGTACAGGGATAGATATCTTCGACCATTTCGGCATCCGAACCGCACAAGGACGATATTTGCTCACGTAGAGAACCTTGATCTACCTGATTGGTGATGAGAGAAAAAGGTGGCACGGCGCCAATAAGCTCCCTCGAGGCCCCCTCTTCTCCTCTGGCAAGCTCGCATAGTATCGGGTTCCTAAAGATGTCTGCCACCGATATGTTGATGTTGAACTTGTGTGCCTGGCTCACCACCTTCATAGCGGCAATCGAATCTCCGCCAAGCTGGAAGAAGCTATCCTCAAGCCCAATTGTAGCCGGATCCATGTACAGAACCTGGGCCCAAATTTCTTGCAGCTG
>CALFMX010000140.1 GCA_937902565.1 uncultured Spirochaetales bacterium | reverse complement strand
CAAGATTGTTGGTATTGCCGACAGTGAACTCGGAGTAGCCGTAGAAGTTGTTGGCCGGCCACGTTTCCAGGGCAACACCGAGCAACGGCTTTTGCTCATTGAAGCCACGAATCCACGTCTCTCGACCGACGAAGTCGGTGGTATTGGAGTGGAGATAGGCCTCAAGCGTGGCATCGAAGTTCCACGAGAGACCGATTCCCTTGCCCTGAATTTTTGGTTCGATTCCCAACTGCTTCACCACGTAATCATACGTGGGCAATAGATTCTCATTGAGTTGGGCGCTATTGATCTTCTCCAACATCAAGGCGAGTTCGGCTTGGCTATACGGTCCAGTCGTTGATGGCAGACCCAATCCTTGTGCCACATAAAGGAATTCAATGGCTTGGTGGACATCGCTATCCAGGCTAAAGATTTTCTGTTGATTTGAAGCTGCTGCTACCGGAGCTACCAACACAACAGCCAAAACCATAATCAAGGCAAACCGATTTCTTTTTTTCTCCATCACTAAGTCCTCTTTAGAAAATTGGTGTCATCAGTATAGCCCATACTTTTAAATATTGCTGAATAATTTTGAGTAAATAAAAGCAGAACGCCCTTTTACACGATTTCCATCTCTCCAGCATCGTGAAAAGCACAAGTGAGGTGCGCCACATCCGCCCTATTTCCTGCTGTCCAGATCAACGCAGGTACCCCGATAGGCCAGGCTCCTCCTCCATTTTGGATCGTATTGCCTGCACTGTTTTCACCACATCACGGGCGATTTCATCGGCCCCAAAGCGGATAGGCACTCCATCGAAGTTACTATCCATGCCATCGAGGAGCGCGGGGTCCTCGATGCAGGCTCTGATGATCTCTGCCTGCTGGACGGCCTTCCGTTCAAACCAGCCGATTCCATATTTGACCACATAGGAAGCGGCGTCGGCAACCGTATAGTAGACGGTGGTGACGAGGAAGGGACGGCGTAGGGAGATGGCCTCGAGCATCGCGTTGATACCCGCCTTGCCCACCACCACATCACAGGCGTAGAGGTAGTCGTAGATATTGTCGACAAAGCCGGCTGTACGGACGGTGACGGATCGACAGAGCTTCGCTTGCTCCAAAAGTCGCTTTTTGGCTCTCTTGTGCACTCCTCCGACCAAGACGACCTGGACTTCAGTTCCCTGACGCTCGAGCGCATTGATGAGGGCGATGGTGCCGATGCCCTCTCCGCCGAGGTTAATCAGGACGGTGAACACCTCCTTCAGACCAAGCTTCTCCCTCGCCGCCTCTTTGGTGAGCTTCTCGGCGCCGGCGCAGGAACTTTGGATTGGGAAGGCGCGGAGCTTGGTTCTCTCTTCTGGGAAGCCGGCTTTCACAACATGATCGGCTCCCTCCTTGGTGGAGATATAGAAAGCGGCCAAATCGGGGTGAAGGCCTTGCAACGGGGTGAAGAAGACATCGCTGGCATAAGAAAAGATCGGGATGTCCCGTCCCAAACGCTTCAGGAAGGTCGGCAAGATCATCGAGGGCATAAAATGGGTGCAGATCATCGCGTCCCAGTGCTCTTCTTCAAAATATGCCGTGACGGTCCGCCCAAAGAAGAGCCACTCAAGCTTGGGCAGCACCCAGGAGATGAACCGACTGTGGTCCGCTCCTCTGTTGACGATGCGCTCGATGAGCGGAAAGCGGAGCTGCACTCTCCACACCCTCTGGTTGAAGGCGTCGAAGCGTTTGGCACCGAGGAGGGAGAAGTAATCGACCATCACCGCCTCGACGCCGATGGCGTGGAGGGCATCTCCAATCGCCTTGGCGGGGATATAGTGTCCCTTGCCGGCGTTGATGTACACACAGGCGACTCGCATCTTGGATTCGTTGTTCATGAAAATTCCTGTTTTGAAAGTTGCAGCGCCCGTGCAATCGTCTTGTCCATATCCAAATAGGCGTACTCTGCAAGACGTCCACCCAAAAGCAAACGCCGCTCTCCATCGGCAAGGGAACGATAGCGCCGGTAGAGAGAGAGGTTCCGCTCATCGGCGATGGGATAATACGGCTCTCCTGTCTGGTGATACTCCTCCGGATACTCGTAGCTCACCCACGAGACGTCGGTTTCAGTGAAGGTGAAGTGGGCATGCTCGATCGATCGGGTATAGGGGATGGAGGCATCTGTGTAGTTGATCACCGCTACCCCTTGTTGATTTCCTCCTTCCAGCCGTTGGTGGTCGAAGCGGACCGAACGATACTCCAACTTGCCCATCGAGTAGTCGAAGTAGGCATCGAGGGCCCCGGTGTAGAGCACCTTGTCGGCGAGGCTGGAGAGATGGGCCCGATTCTCGTTGAAATCGGTGTCAAGGAGCACGGGAACCCCATCGAGGAGCTGGTCGATGATCGTGTTGTATCCCGCCATCGGTATTCCTTGGTGGGGATCGTTGAAGTAGTTGTTATCATACCGCCAGCGTATCGGCAGGCGGGTGATGATCGAGACGGGCAGCTCGCTGCACACCCTGCCCCACTGCTTTTCCGTGTAGCCTTTGATGAGCGTCTCGTAGATGTCCCGCCCCACCAGTGAGATGGCCTGCTCCTCGAGATTTGTTGGTCTCCCGTGGATTTCTGTGCGTTGCTCCTCGATGCGCGCCTTCGCCTCGGCAGGGGTATAGACATCGTTCCACATCTGATGGAAGGTATTCATGTTGAAAGGCAGATTATAGATTCGATCATGATAGCGGGCGATGGGGCAGTTCTGGTAGTGGTTGAAGGTCGTGAATTGATTGATGTAGCGCCACACTGTCTCATCGGAGGTGTGGAAGATGTGCGCCCCATAGGTGTGCACATCGATGCCATCCAGACGCTCGCTGTGGATGTTCCCACCTGTGTGGCCCCGGCGCTCTACGACAAGTACCCGCTTCTTCTCTTTGACAGCCTCGTGGGCGAAGATTGCGCCAAACAGTCCCGATCCGACAATGAGATAATCGTACTGCATCTCCCCTCCACAATGATGTGAGGAATATTTCTGATAAAGAAAACGGCACTCCCTCCATATTGAAGGAAATACCGCTTGATCGGGCAGAGAGGATTTGAACCTCCGACCCCTTGGTCCCGAACCAAGTGCGCTAGCCCCTGCGCTACTGCCCGGCTTTGTCATAGCCGCTGTCAAATATATCGACAGGCCCCCTGAATGTCAAGCAAGCGCACGGGCTGCGGTCCGCCGCTTCATTGACAGCGATGGGGACAAATGCTATTTTTCTCAGGACTGTCCGCACGACGGACGATGTATAGAGAGAAAGAGGTTTACCATGTCCGACAATGACAACACACAGGATGAGAAGCAGGAAGAGCAAGATAAGGTTCTCGCCTTTGAGCAACCAAAGCAGACAACTGCTGACAAATCAAAAAATAAGGGGGAATCGGCAAAGCCGAAACAGAAGCAGAAGCAGAAGATAACCCTCGGTTGGGCATTGGGCATGGTTATCCTGATCCTGATCGCCATCTCCTTTGTTGCCGCTCCGGCCATCGAGGCCTTTGTCGGCAAGCGAAGCGCCACCTCACTGGTCTTCGGCAAGTATGGCAAGGAGAACATCTCCTACGTCTATGGCAACCACTTCGCAAACCAGGTGCAAAACTATGCTGACCAGTACAAGGGCAGCAGCGCCGACCAGACCCAGCTCCTCTACCAGATCTGGAAGGGGGCCTATGACTCCACCGTGATCTATACGGCGATCAACCAGCTTGCCAAGAAAGCCGGCATCATCGCCAGCGACGAGGCGGTCAGGCGAGCGATCATCAACAGCGGCGCCTACAATAAGGATGGCAAGTTCGACATCGATACCTATCAGAAGGCGTCTGCTGACTCCAAGAGCCGCCTCGAGACCCAGATCAGGGACTCCTTCCCCTACCAGATCGTCGTCGATGATATCGGCAGTGTCCTCTCCTCAAAGGGGGAAGCGGCCCACGTCGCCTCCCTGGCCGAGAACGGACGCTCCTTCAAGTATGTGGTCATCGGGCCTGAGCACTACCCCGATGAGGCGGCAGTTCGCTACGCACTCGAGAACGAGCGCCTCTTCACCACACTGGACATCTCCATCATATCGGTCACCGATGAGGACCTCGCAATCTCTCTCTCCAAGGACATCCTGCTCGGGACCACCACCTTCGAGGAGGCTGCCCAGCAGCACAGCCTCGACTCCTTTGCTGAATCCGGCGGGAAGGTCGGCAAGCTCTTCTACTACTCCATCGAGCCCAACTTCACCAACGTCGATGACGCCGCCCTCCTTTTGGGAGCCAAGAGCGGTGACCTGCTCGGCCCCTTCGAGAGCCAGGGAGCGTGGACCATCTGGCGGGTGAACAGCCAGGCGACCCAGGCCGACTACACCGACGAGGCCACCCTCTACGGCATCAAGGCGTACATCGCCGCCAACGAGGGGACCATGATCGAGCCCTGGCTTGACCAGTACGCCCAGGAGCTGAAGAGAGAGGCAACAGCCTCCAGCCTCGAAGAGGTCGCCCTTGAGCGGGACCTCGATATCGTCGAAGTCTCATCAACCCCCTACAACGCAGCCAAGTCCAGCTACATGGCCGACCTCTCCTACACCGACCCCCAGGGTCTGCTCAACCAAGCCGCCTCATCACCCGACACAGCCAAGACCCTCTACACCAGTGCAGAGGGGACGCTCCTGGAGCCGATCAAGGTGGGAACCTACCTGATCCTGGTGGAGACCGGCCTCGATGAACGTGACGAGGGGATGGGCAGCTACATCACCATGTTCTACGACTACCTCAGCGGGAGTCACAACCAACAGGACTTCTCACAGGCCCTCTACACCTCCGAAGCCCACAAGAATGACTTCCTCTCGACCTTCTTCACCGTCGTCCTGGGCCAGTAATCCAACTCCTTCCATCACGGGGCCGGCAACCGCCGGCCTCTTTTCATATGGTACCGACGCCGCTTCTGTGGTAGCCTTGGGGTATGGAACACGAAGTCAAGACCGAACAACCGCTCCTTGACAAACGGGGGCGGATCGTCGAGGAGGGCTGGGCCCGCCGCCCCCTCTGGCTCTATGACCGCAAGGCGGTAAAGGGCGGGGCCCTGCGGATCAAGGAGTGGGAGTACTGGGCAATCATCAACCAAAACAAGGGGTATGCCCTGACCGCTACCATCAGTGATCTGGGGTATGCCGGCCTTATGGCCCTCTCCTACATCGACCTCAATCGAAGGGAAGTCGCCCAAGAGGACGCCATCGCCGTCTTGCCCATGGGGCGCATCAAGCTGGGACCGGACTCCCGAGTGCCAAGCCAGGTCAGCTGGGCGAACACGAAGGTCCGCCTCGCCTTCTTCAACAACGGCCAGACGACCCGTTTGATGGTCGCCTGCCCCTCCCTCGTCCTTCCCGACGGCACCGTCGGCCTCGATTTTGACCTCACGCTCAAACGGAGCGACAGCTCCGAGAGCCTGGTCATCGCCACCAGCTGGAAGGAGCAGCGAAAGGCATTCTACTACAATGAGAAGGCGAACTGTTACAGTGCCGCCGGAACCATCAGACGTGGCATGGAGGTCGAGACCCTCCTGCTCGGAGAGGCATGGGGCGTCCTGGATTGGGGTCGGGGGCGCTGGACCTACCAGAACACCTGGTACTGGGCAAGCCTCTCGACGGTTGTGGACAACATCACCGTCGGCCTCAACCTGGGGTATGGCTTCTCGGACCGTACCCCAGCGAGCGAGAATGCCATCTTGTTTGACCACACCATCCACAAAGTCGGTGAAGTGACCTTCACCTTCGACCACGATGACCTGATGAAACCCTGGATCATGAAGGACAGGGAGGGGCGCCTCGACCTCACCTTCACCCCCATCGTCGACCGCTCGACGCTGACCAACTTACTTCTGATCAAGTCGGTACAACACCAACTCTTCGGCGCCTACAGCGGAACGGTGACCCTCGATGACGGGACAGCCGTCACCCTCGACGGGGCCATAGGGTTTGCCGAGGAGGTCTATAACCGGTGGTAAGGGGGATGTATCTGTCTTGCAAGAAGTTGCCCATTTGGATAGACTGACTGAGCTCATTGTGAACAAACGGTCATTCACCGATAATCCACCCACATAACAGCAGGAGACCCATGTCAGATTCCATTACGTTCGCGGACCTTGGCCTGTCCGCACAGACCATCGCCGCCATCCAGGCCAAGGGGTTCGAGACCCCGACCAAGATTCAGAGTGCCTGCATCCCACTTCTATTGAAAGACCAGGTCGACGTCATCGGCCAGGCACAGACCGGTACCGGCAAGACCGCCGCCTTCGGCCTTCCCATCCTCGAGATCGTCGACCCCACCCTCTCGAAGGTCCAGGCCCTGATCCTCGCCCCGACACGCGAGCTCGCCGTGCAGAACAGCGAGGAGATCAACTCCCTCAAGGGCGACCGGGCCCTTGAGATCGCCTCCGTCTACGGCGGAGCCTCAATGGAGCTGCAGCTGCGCAAGCTACGACGCGGTGTCCACGTCGTGGTCGGCACTCCGGGACGGGTCCTCGACCACCTGCGCCGTGGTTCGCTCGTGCTGGACAACCTGAAGTTCATGGTCCTCGACGAGGCCGATGAGATGCTCGACATGGGCTTCATCGAAGACATCGAGGAGGTCCTCAAGCAGACTCCCGAAGAGAAGCGAATGCTCTGCTTCTCCGCAACGATGCCCCCGGCCATCCAGTCGCTCGCCGAGCAGTACATGAAGATGCCCGAGGTCGTCAAGATCCAAGAGGATACGATGACCAGCACCCTGACCGACCAGGTCTATGTGGAGCTACGCGAGAGCGACAAACTCGAGGCGTTGACACGCATCATCGACATGGAGGAGAACTTCTACGGCATCGTCTTCTGCCGCACCAAGATCCAGTGTGACGAGGTAGGCCAGAAGCTCTCCCAACGCGGCTATGATGCCCAGGCGCTCCATGGTGACCTCTCGCAAAACCAGCGTGAGGCGATCATGGCGCGGATGCGTGAGCGCCGGCTCTCGATCATCGTCGCCACCGATGTCGCCGCGCGCGGCATCGATATCAGCGACCTCACCCACGTCATCAACTACTCCCTGCCCGAAGCCCCCGAGGCGTACATCCACCGGGTAGGCAGGACCGGGCGTGCCGGCAAGCGGGGCATGGCGATCACCTTCGTCACCCCCCGCGAGTACAAGCGCTTCACCTTCATAAAGCGCATCGCCAAGAGCGACATCGAACGCATAACCGTCCCCGAAGCGGGACAGATCATCAAGGCGAAGCGCGAGCGGATCCTCACTACCCTCGACGAGGTCATCACCTCAGGAGAGGTCAACGCACAGTTTCCCAAGATGGCCGACCGTCTCCTCCATGACCGGGAGGCCAAGCAGGTGCTCGCCGCT
>CALFMX010000139.1 GCA_937902565.1 uncultured Spirochaetales bacterium | reverse complement strand
TATTTCCCCTACTTATGTAACACATTTTCGATCAGGACCTGCTTTGATGAAGCTCTGTTATCGCCGTGTAGCAGAGAGCATGGCCAGCACATCCCAGCCATGAGATTGTGTGGGATCAGCTCAATCAGCCGCCTTGAAGTTGTAGATCGGTTTGATGTGCTCGATGACATCGACGGTGGGTGAGATATGGGCGAGCAAGGTGCCAAGTGGCTTGTAGGCGAGAGGGCACTCATCGAGGGTCGCCTTGCTGACGCTGGTCGTATAGATCCCGTTCATCATGGTGCGATACCGCTTCAAGTCCAAAACCCGCTTCGCCTCCCTCCGGCTCATCGTCCGCCCCGCCCCATGGGGAGCGGAGTAGTTCCACTGTGCATTGCCCTTTCCGATGCAGAGCAGCGAGCCGTCTCGCATGTTCAGCGGGATGATGAGTCGCTCCCCCTTGTGGGCACTGACCGCGCCCTTGCGCAAGATCATCTCCTCGGTATCGATGTAGTTGTGAATGGTGGTGAAGCGGTCGCACTCCACTAGGCCAAGGCCACTGAGGAGCGTGTCCACGATCGCCTTGCGGTTTATGGCGGCGTACTGTTGCATGAGGCGCATGTCATGAAGATAGTCATCGAACTGCTCCCCCTCAAGGTGAGCGAGCGGATCGCGCCCCCCCTTGCTCGCCATCTTCTGGTAGTGGGTGGCCACCTGCAACCCGATGTGGCGGCTGCCGGAGTGGACGACCAGGTAGCGTGCCCCGTCGCCATCGACATTGACCTCGATGAAGTGATTGCCCCCACCGAGGGTACCTACGCTCAGGCGTGCACGCCCTAGGTCAACCGCCGAGCGGCACTTCAATCGATCAAGATCGATGTGCTCGTTGAAGGGGTGCTCCTTCTCCCGGATCTTGAAACCGGCGGGGATTCTCGTATAGATGAGTGCATCGAGGGCTTTCACATCGATATGGCGGTCGGCGAGGCGGACCACTTCAAGACCACAGCCGATATCCACTCCCACCAAGTTGGGTACCACGCTCTTGTCGATCGTCATCGTGGTGCCAATGACACAACCGGCCCCGCTATGGACATCGGTCATGATGCGGATCGTGCTGCCGCGTACAAACTCCTTGCCCAACAGGTCCTTGATCTGGTCGATCGCCTGCTGGTCGACATCGGACGCGTTGGCAAAGACGGTGGCACTGTTGTAGAAGCCCTTGATGGTGAACATCACCCCTCCTCGGTACGTGAACTCTATTGTCTTTTATTATAGTGAGATAGAAGGTATTTCACAAGGGATATCGACCGTATGGGCAATCGAAGGTCGATCGCAGATCTTTTGTTTCGTGGTTTTTTTGTGAAATTTTATTTAATTTTGAGCCATTGAGACCAAGGTGTGTTATACTTTCCAGAAGTCGCGGGCTTCTTCCCCTTCATGATACCAGATAAAAGGATGTACACCATCGACGCACTATTTTTCACCATCGTAGAGCGTGGCAAGGCCAATAAAATCCTTCAACATGCCCAAGAGATGGGCGCTGAGCATGGAACGATCATACTCGGTCACGGCACCTCGCGAACACGGTTCATCGCCACCCGCCACCTGGGCCAACGAGCCAAGGAGGTGCTGATGATCAGCGCTGACTCGGCCCTCGCCTCACGCCTTCATGCTATGGTCGCCTCCACCTTCTC
>CALFMX010000138.1 GCA_937902565.1 uncultured Spirochaetales bacterium | reverse complement strand
ACGCTTGCCCCCCTCTTTACCGAGGTGGAGGATCTGGTCATCTACTCGGCGTGCAACGGCTGCATGATCCTCCACCACGGTCGTGAGTTGATCCCCAACCACACCGTCGATGGGGTGCATATCGAGGAGATCTCCTCAAAACTGCTCGCCTGGGATGCCGTCCCCCTCTTCTCCGCCCTCGACGGCCTCTACATCCCCGCACACATCATCCACAACGCCAAGAGTGCAATCTATGAGAGTAAGGCGATCACCCGCTTCTACGAAGATGCTGAGGATATTCCGACTCCTGTCCTCCAGGTGACCGCCCTCTGCAATGACAACGTCGAGACGGTGATCCGAGAGAGCCGGAGGGCGTGGGACCAGCACTACCACATCACCATCACCGGAGAGGAGATGTTCGACATCTGTCCCACCGACAAAGGTGAATCGCTTCGCCTGGTCACTGCCCACTATGGTATCAGCCGGGATCGCACCTGGGCCTTCGGGGACAATGAGAACGACATCCCCATGCTCAGCGAAGCGGGGGAGGGCTTCTTGATGGAGGGCGCCCATCCCGACCTCCATGATGGGCGCTTTGTCCGGTGCAATGATCTTGAGGGGATGATCAGGGCCATCATGGACAGCCATTAAATCGTTGTTTTTGGCAAATATGGTGAAAAAATCATTCTATTGTATGGTAACCCGTGTTATTATAGTTACATATCTACCCAAGACACAGGGAGGATGGCTTGCACGGCTCGATAGGACGACTGGTGTACATCGGTCTTTTAACGGTAATGGGATGTCTCCTGCTCGTCTCTGAGTATAAACGAAGGACTGGTGCGTCCTCTCGGTATGGATTTCCAAGCATGGCCCGCCTGACCGAGGTGATGCTCGAAGGGTATCTTGGCCTGGACTCCGACGGCAAGATTGTTGAAGTGAATGACTCCTACCTCGCCATGAGTGGGTATCGACGGAACGAACTGGTCGGCATGCACATCGAGCGTCTGGCTGTCAGTAAGCATGAAGGCCAACTCTTTGAGCAATTGGCGCGTGTCCATCATCAGTCACCCGCCAGCTACCGTGGCCACCATCGCGCCAAGGACGGCACCCTCATCCCCATTGAGGTCTCGGTTGCCACCTTCGAGGAGGGGAAGATCGCCTTCATCTGCCTCTATCGTGACTTGCGTGAACAGGAGCGAGCCGAAGAAGAGGTGCAGCACACCCTTGAACTGCTTCGCTACGTGGTCGAACACACCCGTAGTGCCGTGGCGATCTTCGATACCTCGATGTGTTATCTTTTCGTCAGTGAGAAATACCGTCAGGAGTATCACATTCACCCAGAAACCAACCTTATCGGAGAGAACCACTACACCGTTATCCCCGATCTCCCGGAGCGGTGGAAGGATATCCATACACGCGCGCTAAGAGGGGAGGTACTCCGCGGTGACGACGATAGGTATGAGCGGAGCAATGGAAGCATTGAATATACGCGATGGGAGTGCCGGCCGTGGTATGAGGGTGACGGTTCCATCGGGGGGATGGTGCTCTACACGGAGAACATCACCGCCCAAAAACAGTTTGAAGGTGAGTTGATGGAGGCGCGTGACTACCTCTCCACCCTCATAACCCAGGCCAATGCCCCCATCGTCGTCTGGGATGAGGAGTTGGCTCAGCTCGTCGGAAGCGTTCTGGATGACGCCGACGCTGCGGAACGCCAACTTGAGGAAAGCGGAACTGAGGGTCTCGGCCAGGCTGATTCACTGGAGGACCCCCTCGGCCTGCTTGGCGGTAATTGGATCGCGGACCTCACGGATTTTCAGCGGCGGGACATTAGTCGGCTCCTGGCCTTGCGGCACGGCGCCAACTTCAGTGTTCCCGGCGCCGGTAAGACTCGCGTGGGGCTTGCTGTCTTCGCAGCCATGCGCCAACGCGGCGACGCTCGCCGACTTCTGGTTGTGTGTCCTAAGTCGGCTTACGAGACGTGGGAGGTCGAAACCCGCGCTTGCTTCAGGGAGCCCTTGAGCTTCGGCGTGATGGAGAAGTCGCCAGGTGCTGGCCTGGAGATCATGGTGGTCAACTACGAGCGTCTCGACCGGTCACTGGCTGCGCTGGCCTCTTGGCTCAGGGCTGTGCCATCGATGGTCATTCTTGACGAAGCCCACCGAATGAAGCTTGGTGCGCGTGGCATCTACGGTTCCGCGTGTATGGCGCTTGGGCCGCTGAGCCGCCGTAGGCTGATCCTTACGGGTACTCCCGCGCCCAACGGGGCGAGGGATTTGGAGAATCTACTCTCCTTCGTATGGCCTGGCCACGGCCGCCGCGTGGTGGCCGAGGGCCTCACGCTGGACATGGCACCGGGCGAGATCATTGCCCTGCTGGGGCCCAACGGCGGCGGCAAGACCACCCTGTTCCGCACCCTGCTGGGACTGCTGCCGCCGCTGGGCGGTGAGCTCACGCTGGACCACAAGCCGCTGCAGCAATGGCCGCGCCGCGCGCTCGCGCATGTGCAGATGGCGGTGATGGACGAGCAGGGCCAGCCCTTGCCGGCCGGTGCGCAGGGCGAGGTCTGCCTGCGCGGGCCGAAGGTCAC
>CALFMX010000137.1 GCA_937902565.1 uncultured Spirochaetales bacterium | reverse complement strand
CTGCCAAGGCAGCTGAAGTTGATGCCGCCAAAAAGGCGGCCAAAGAGGCCAAAGCCCAGGGCATTGAGGTCGAGGTGGTCGATGAGCTGCTGGAAGGGGGTATCGGCCATCACCAGGTAGACCCCCGGCTCGTCCTTGCGTTCGACGATCCGGTCGGGGTGGCGCTGTTCGTGCTCATCGAAGAGCTCCCCGAAGAGTTGCTCCACCACATCCTCCATCGTGACCACCCCGGAGAAGCCGCCGTACTCATCGAGGACGATCGCCTGCTGCAGCTTGTCCTTCTTGAAGCGGTAGAAGAGGTCATCGAGGTGCATCTGCTCGGGGATGAAGACCGGGCGGCGTACCAGTGCGGAGAGGGGGCGGTCCATCTTCCCCTTCAGCTGGGCGCGCAGGAGGTCGCGGATCAACAGGATGCCGGTGATGTTCTCCTCATCCTCGTGGAAGACGGGGATGCGGCTGTAGCCGGACCGTACGATCTCCTCATAGCACTCACTGAGCGTCCTCTCATCGTTGAGGCGAAAGACGTTGGTGCGGTGGGTCATGATGGTCCGCACCTGCGTCTTCGAGAAGTGGATGGCACGCTCGATGAGGTCGCTCTCGTACTGGTCGACCAGTCCCACATCCTCGGCGACATCGACCATGAGGCGCATCCCCTCATGGGTCACCTCCGGCTCGCTGTGGGAGGAGAAGAGGCGTGTGATCGTCGAGGAGACGAGGCGTAGCAGCCACACCACCGGAAAGAGGATGACGGAGCAGATCTTGATCGGCCACGCCATGAAGATGGCAATCCTCATGCTGTGGGCCATGGCCAGCTGCTTGGGGGTGATCTCCCCGAAGATGAGGATCACCAGGGTGAGGATGCCGGTGGCGAGGCCGACGGCACTGGAGCCGAAGAGGTCGATGGCGAAGGTGGTCACCAGTGCACTGGCACTGAGGTTGACGATATTGTTGCCTACCAGAACGGTGGTCAGGAGCCGGTCCCGGTCCTGGGAGAGGGTATAGGCGAGGCGGCTGCTCTTTCCCTTCTTCGTCTCAAGGGCCTTCAGCTGGAGGAAGGAGAGGGAGGTGTAGGCGGTTTCGGTCGCACTGAAGAGGGCGGAGAGGAGGAGCAGGATGAGGATGGCCACCAGCTGTGTACTCATGACAGCCTCGGATGAACGGTTCTCTTACACGACAGGGGGTCTTCCATAGTGGGCTTAGTATACCAATAGATAGATTATACAGGCAAGCAAAAGCGCCAGGGAAAAGAGCCAGGGCCTCCACCCTCCCCGCTTGGCGCGTGAGGCGTTGAAGCCAGAGAAGGGGTAGAAGAAGAGGAGGGTATCACAGAGGAGGGTGATGAGGGTATAGGCGTTGGGCATGAGGAAAAAGAGGAGGGCGAGGGCGGTGTTGGAGCAGGTGGCCATCCGGACGAGCAGCGGGGTCTTCTCCTGAAGCGACCAGTCGCTCCCCCTGATATAGACGTTGCCCACTGCAGGAAAGGGGAGGCCGAGCAGCAGCGGGGCCAGCAGGGCGGTGAGGTAGGCGGTATCCCAGCCGAGGTAGATGCCATCGCGCTTTGCGACCAGGAGCATGACCGCTGTCCTCGCGGTGATGGTGAGGAGGATGGCAAGCGGCAGGAGGGTGGGGTTCTGTACAAGAGGGGCGCCCAACAGGGCGGGGATGTTCCACCCGAGAATGATGGGGAGGGTGAGGAGCATGTTGGCAGCGATGGTGGTCACCATTGCCCGTACGCCGCTTGGATGGGGCTTCTGCACCGAGCCGTCAAGGCTCTTGTGCCAGAGGAAGTAGCCCATATCGAAGAAGCGGGAGGCGTGGGCCCAGACTCTTGGCAAACCGCTGCCGAAGCGCTTTGCCTGCTCACCGAGGGGCAGCGGGGCGAACCCTTCGCGTGCAAGCTGCTTGAAGGAGGCGGGGTTGTCCCCCTCGACGCAACCGGCCATGTCGGTGCACCCCAGCGCTTGCAGGAAGGGGATGGCGGCCCTGAGCAGCATGCCGGCAAGGCCCTTGCCGCGGTGCCCACTGTCGGTGTAGAGCCAGCCGAGGTACCCCATCGTGATCTTCTTGTTTACGGCAAAGACATCGAGGTTCAGGCCGGCCACCACCCGCCCTTCATGGGTGACGACGAGGGTTGTAGGGGTATGGAGGAAGAAGATTGGTGAGAGGCTCTTGTCAAAGGAGGCGGCCATCAGGGCGAGGGTCTCCTCCCGTTGCCCCTCTTCCATGACCGATACGGTGTAGCTGCTCATAGCGTGCGTACCATCTCGCTCTGGCGGGCGAAGCAGTGGAAGCCGAGTTCGATGAGGGCTGCGTTGAGGAGGCGGTCGTTCTCATCAACGTTGATGATCCTCACCGCCTTGGCTTCCATCCGCTTCGTGCAGGCAACGATAGCCTCCTTCAGGGTGGTGACGGTGTTATGGTCATCATTGAGGACAATCTGGGCTATCGAACCGCGGACAGGGTGGAAGGCGACCGACCCGATTGATACGCCTCCCGTACGATAGGAGCCATGGAGGTAGCCTGCCTGTTCGACCGACCGATTCTGGTTCTGCCAGCTTGGTGCCCATCGATTGACCGCAGCAAACGGGCTTTCCTCTATCCTCATCTCGAGAGAGGGGGATGTGGTCTCCAGAGGGAGGCTCCGCTCATAGCAGGCGAGGGTGCGTTTTTCGACAAAGCCGTGCGTTGTATAGAGGCTCTTGGCCCGGGCATTGGTGTGGAGGACCTCGAGGGTGAAGGTGGTGCATCCACGAGCCTTGAGGTGGGTAGCTGCCGCCTCGATGAGGGTGTGGGCGTGCCCCTTGCCCCGGTAGGCGGGGATGATGGCGGTTCCCCCGTCGTAGGCCGCCGCTCCCCGTCGCCCGACAAAGAGGAAGCCCACCAACGCTCCCTGATCGAAAAGCCCCACTGAATCCTCGCCGCTGTAGTCGATACCGTCGAGGTGGGCCTTGAGCTCAGAAGGGCTGAGGGAGAGGGGGAGGTCGTAGTCGGCGAAGGCGGTGTTGAAGGGGGGGGTGAGTGCCTCGTATCCGATGCCTGTAAGCGGAGCGGTCACCACCATTGTTTCTTCCTGAAGTAGAGGACCATGATGATGACGACTATGACACATCCGGCGAGGATTGCATAGAAGCCCCACCACAGCGAGCTGAAGGGGATGTGGTGGAAGTTCATTCCGTAGAGGCCGGTGAGGAAGGTCAGCGGGATGAAGATGGTGCTGATGATGGTCAGCATCTTCATGATCGAGTTCATCTTCATGTCGAGGCTGGAGAGGTAGACCTCCATGATGCCGCTGACCGTCTCGCGCAGCATCTCGCACTCCTCGGCGAGCCAGAGGGCGTGGTCCTGGATATCCCTGAGCAGGAAGATGGTGTTGTGGTCGAGGAGCGTGCTCTCGCTCCTGATCAGGGCAGTGAGGATCTCCCTCAGCGGTGCGGTCATCCGCCTCAGGCGCAGGATCTCGGCCTTGTGGTGGTGGATGGCGCTCGCGCTCGTCTCCTCGGCTCGGGTGATGACCAGCTCCTCGAGGCTCTCGGTGGCTAGCTCGAGCTCGTCGGCACGCAAGAGGTATTGGTCGACGATTGCATCGATGAGGGAGTGGAAGAGCATGCTTGCCCCTCCCCCCTGGAGCTTGGAGGAGGGGTTGGCAAGCTGGGTGAAGAGCGGGGAGAACACAGGGCTCTTGGACTCGGCGATGGAGAGGACCCACCCAGCCCCCAAGAAGAGGGTGATCTGCTGCTCGCTCTCGCCGGGGATGCGCAACGTCACCGAGAGGTAGGAGTCGTACTCATCGAGCTTGATACGCTGGTTGGTGGAGAAGGCGTCCTCGAGGCTGAGGTTGGAGATGGAGAACTCCTTGGCGGTGGCCACGATCGCCTCGAGGTCCTTGAGGCCGCAGATCTCGATGTAGCGCGTCTCTCCCTCCTCCCCCTGGGCGAGGCCCGCCTCGCTCCGGTAGGAGCCTCTCTTGAAGAGGTGGGTGGTGATCGTCGTTGCCTTCGCCTCGGTGGTGCCGGCGTAGACAAGGCTTCCGGCCGCCAGGCCCTCCTTCCGCTTGTGGATGTACTGGTTGGCTCGCTTCTCACCCATATCGCCCCTCTCCTCTCTGATGGACTCAGGATACAGTGGGAGGGGAGAGCCTGCAACCACCCGATTGCAGTGAGCTAGCCGTACACAACACAAGACGCTCTTGCGGCAGGTTCGATGTACTACGATATTTTGGATTCTGTTGTTGCTACCATCTCTTTTAGATGGAAATAGTTAGTGCTGGTTTTTAGAGAAATCGCTGCGGAACCATAATTGTATGATGGGCTCAAGGTACAACGGGGGGAGAACCTGCACCCACCGTGTTACGCGAGGTCTTGCCAAATTATCACTATGTGAGCCTCGATCTTCCAAGCCTTGCTGAGCAAGCAGAGCGTGATCCTCTCTCGTTCCTTTCAACGCCCCCTGATCATAGATGAAATCCAACATGCTCAAGAGTGCGGTTGACTCCAACCGCCATGAGGGGGGCAATATGTCCTTGCTGAAAGTCAGCACTTCTCCCTGATGCAGGGGGTGGGCAAGAGCCTGGCGGGGAGGATTGCAGTATTGGAGTTGGAGAATATCAGCTTCTCTGAGATTACCCATACCATAGGGAGTGGGCCTGGTGTATTGGAAGAGATGGACCCGACAGTGTCTTGAACGACCCGATTGAAAGAGGGGCAAACTTCCGCTACACTATACAGGTGATAGGGTTATCATGTATCTACTGTAACAAACTACTGGTAAAAGAGTTGTATAGGTAGAACGGTACCACAACGGGGGGAGATCGATGGGAGCAGTCGTCAAGAATGTCTATGATGAGTCGAAAATACAGACACTCAGTGCGCTGGAGCATATCCGCACGCGCCCGGGGATGTACATCGGGAGGCTGGGAAACGGCACCCATATCGACGACGGCATCTATATCCTGCTCAAGGAGGTCATAGACAACGCCATCGATGAGTTCATCATGGGCTATGGCAACAAGATCACCATCTACCGCAGCGAGGGCGAGATCCGCGTGCGCGACTGGGGCCGGGGGATCCCGCTCGGCAAGGTCGTCGACTGTGTGTCGGTGATCAACACCGGGGCGAAGTACAATGACGACGTCTTCCAGTTCTCCGTCGGCCTCAACGGGGTGGGGACCAAGGCGGTGAATGCTCTTTCCAGCTACTTTCGCGTCACCAGCCACCGTGATGGGCGCTACTCGAGCGCCACCTTCGAGAAGGGCATCCTCATCAGTGAGGACTCCGGCAAGAGCAACGAAAAGAATGGCACCGAGGTGGTCTTCATCCCGGATGTCGAGCGCTTTGGGGAGTACCGCTACAACGAGGAGTTCATCGTCAGCCGGCTCAACAGCTACGCCTACCTCAACCTCGGTCTCGCCCTTGAGTACAACGGGCACACCTACAAGTCCACCAAGGGGCTGCTCGACCTCATCAACAGCGAGGTTGCCGGCGAGGAGCTCTATACGATCATGCACCACAAGAGCCCGACCTTGGAGTTCTCTCTGACCCACGTCGTCGGCTCCTACGGGGAGAACTACTTCTCCTACGTCAATGGCCAGCATACCACCGACGGGGGGACGCACCTGAGCGCCTTCAAGGAGGGGATCCTCAAGGGCATCAACGAGCACTTCAAGAAGAGCTGGGCCCCCCAGGATGTCCGAGAGGGCATCGTCGGGGCGATCGCGGTGAAGGTGAAGGAGCCGGTCTTCGAGTCACAGACGAAGAACAAGCTCTCCAATACCGAGATCCGCACGGCCATCGTCGCCGAGGTCAAGGATGCCATCGTCGACTTCCTGCTCAAGAACAGCGAAGCGGCCCAGAAGCTCAACCAGAAGATCATCAGCAACGAAACACTGCGCAAGGAGCTCAACGAGGTGCGCAAGGGGGCACGTGAGGCGGCACGCAAGGTCTCCATCAACATCCCCAAGCTCAAGGACTGCAAGTACCACCTCAACCAGACCGGGTCGGGGCGGGAGAAGGGGGAGGAGTCGATGATCTTCCTCACCGAGGGGGACAGCGCAAGCGGGACCATCACCAAGACGCGTGATGTGATGACGCAGGCGGTCTTCAGCCTCAGGGGCAAGATCGTCAACGTCCACGGCAAGAAGAAGACCGAGATCTACAAGAACGCCGAACTCTACAATATGATGGTCGCCCTCGGCATCGAGGGCGGGGTGGGGGGGCTGCGCTACGGCAAGGTCATCATCGCCACCGATGCCGACACCGACGGCTTCCATATCCGCAACCTCCTGATGACCTACTTCCTCACCTACTTCGAGGACCTCGTCCTCTCCCGCCGCCTCTACATCCTCGAGACGCCGCTCTTCAGGGTCCGCAACCGCAAGCAGACCGTCTACTGTTACTCCGAGGCGCAGCGCGACAGCGCGGTTGCCCAGATCAAGGGGGCGGAGATCACCCGCTTCAAGGGGCTCGGAGAGATCGACCCCAAGGAGTTCGGCCAGTTCATCGGTGATGACATGCGCCTGATTCCGGTGACCGTCAACGGAATGAGCGAGATGCACCGCACCCTCACCTTCTATATGGGGAGCAATACCCCCGAGCGACGTCAATTCATCATGGAGAACCTGGTCTGATGGGAGAAGCACAATCGATCTTCAAGGAGAACTTCCTTGAGTACGCGAGCTATGTCATCAAGGAGCGGGCGATTCCCGACCTTGTCGATGGATTCAAACCGGTACAGCGGCGGATCATCCACACCCTCTTCGAGATGGACGACGGCAAGTTCCACAAGGTCGCCAATGTCGTGGGGTGGGCGATGCGCTACCACCCCCACGGCGATGCCTCGATCTACGAGGCGCTCGTCAACCTCGCCAACTTCGACCTCTTCATCGAGCGGCAGGGGAACTTCGGCAACTTCCTCACCGGCGACAGCGCCGCCGCGGCGCGGTACATCGAGTGCCGCCTCCTCCCCTTTGCCAAGCGGGTGCTCTACAACCCCGAGCTGACCACCTACATCGACTCCTACGACGGGCGCAACCAGGAGCCGGTCACCTTCCCGGCCAAGATCCCCGTCGTCCTGATCCAGGGCGTCAGCGGGATCGCCGTGGGCATGAGGACCGATATCCTGCCGCACAACGCCATCGAGGTCCTCGATGCGATGAGCAGTGCCCTCAAGGGGGAGCCCTTCACCCTCTACCCTGATTTTCCCGGCGGTGGCATCATCGACGTGGAGGACTACGACGATGGGCGCGGCTCGGTGTCGGTCAGGGCGAAGCTCAATACCAAGGACCCCAAGCGGATCATCATCGAGGAGCTCCCCTTCGATGTGACGAGCGAGATGATGATCAACTCGATCGAGGATGCCGCCAAGAAGGGACGGCTGAAGATCAGCTCGATCAACGACTACACCGCCGAAAAGGTCAACATCGAGATCAACCTGGCGCGCAACACCTACGCCAAGGAGATCGTCGACGCCCTCTATGCCTACACCCGCTGTGAGACCAAGCTCAGCCTCGAGCCGCTGGTCATCAGGGAGAACATGCCCACCGTCATGGGGGTGAGCGAGATCCTCAGCTGGCACGCTACCCACCTGGTCGATGTCCTCAAGGCGGAGTTGATCCTCGAGCGCGGCCACTTGATGGACAAGCTCCACGCCCGCACCCTGGAACGCATCTTCATCGAGGAGCGGATCTACAAGCGCATCGAGACGAAGAAGAGCGCCGAAGATGTCATCAAGGCGGTCTACAGCGGCCTCAAGCCCTTTGGAGACCAGATCTCCCGACCCGTCGATGATGAGGATGTCGAGCGGCTCCTCAAGATTCCCATCAGGCGCATCAGCCTCTTCGATATCGAGAAGAACAAGCAGGAGATCGAAGAGATCAACGCAGCGATCGCCGATATCGACGCAAAGCTCGCCGACCTGGTCGGCTATGCCCTCTCCTACATCGACGAGCTCAAGGCGATGCTCAATCCTAAGGAGCACCAGCGCAAGTCGACGATCAAGACCTTTGAGCTGGTCGACGTCAAGGAGGTCGCCGAGCGCAACCTCGCCGTCCGCTACGACAGCTCGAACGGCTACCTCGGCTACGGGGTGAAGAGCGGGACGGTGCAGGTGGAGGCGAGCCAGTTCGACCGCCTCCTCGTCATCCGCCGCGATGGCACCTACCAGGTCATCGACGCCCCGGAGAAGGAGTTCGTCGGCAAGGGGATGCTCTACTGCGATTTTGCCGACAAGGAGCTACTCAAGGATATCACCTTCACCGTCATCTACCAGGAGAAGACCTACAAGTACCTCTTCCTCAAGCGCTGCCAGATCCTCAGCTGGCAGCTGAAGAAGGCGTATCCCCTCATCCCGGAGGGGAACTTCAAGCTGGTGAAGCTCTCCACCCTCGAGAATGCCGAGCTCTCCATCACCTACAAGCCCAAGCCCGGGCTCAGGATCCTGGAGGAGAAGGTCTACTTCTCCGACTACCTGACCAAGGGGGTGCGGGCCGGCGGGGTGCGGATCGCCGTCAAGGAGGTCGCATCGCTGCGCCTCAGGGCGGTGAAGGGGGTCGTGCGTTCAGGCAATGAACAACAGTCGCTCTTCGACGAGGATGAACAGTGATGGATATCAAGGACCGCATCCTCTATGAGGACAACCACCTCATCATCGTCAACAAACTCGTCGGCGAACTCTCACAGGGAGACCAGAGCGGGGATGACACCCTCGTCGACACCATCAAGGCGTACCTCAAGAGAGCCTACAACAAACCGGGCAACGTCTACCTCGGGGTGGTCCACCGCCTCGACAGGCCCACCAGCGGGGCGATCGTCTACGCCAAGACCGAGAAGGCGCTCTCGCGCCTCAACGAGCTCTTCCGCACCGATGCGGTCGAGAAGACCTACTGGGCAGTGGTCGACAAGGTCCCTCCCCACGAGAGGGGGACGCTGGAGCACTACCTCATCAAGGATGCGAAGAGCAACAAGAGCCGGGCAGTCCCCAAGACCCGCAGCGGGGCCAAGCTCGCCCGCCTCAGCTATGAGCTGATCTCCGCTTCGGCCAACTACTACCTGCTCGAGGTGACCCTGGAGACGGGGCGCCACCACCAGATCAGGGCCCAGCTGGAGGCGATCGGCCTCTCCATCAAGGGGGACCTCAAGTACGGATCGCGACGCTCGAACCCCGATGGCGGCATCTGTCTCCACGCACGCACCCTCTCCTTCATCCATCCGGTGAAGAAGGAGCTCATCACCGTCACTGCCCCGATTCCCGCAGGAGGGGTGTGGCAGGCGTTCAGCAGTCAATAAGGAATCCTGAAGTACTGTAGCCTCTCCTTGAACTGATCTTGTGCCAATAGTGCGGTGTCGCGAAGATATCCGCGCTCGGCTTTCCACGTTGATCCTCCTATCGGCAAGAAATCAATATATAGTGGTAATTAGTTTGAATGTTGCCGATAGGGTTTCTCTTCTTCTCCGTCACACATATATGACAGGACTTAGATTATGTCTAGATTTTATTACATGTTTATATAATCAATTATATGAACTTGTAAAAAAGAAAAGTTTGTACAATCAATAGTAATAAATTGACTAATCAAGAGGGGTATGCAATCATTAACGTTGAGTGGAGGCCAGAAGATGGGTCGTGAACTAAAGAAGAGAGACCTCTATCTAAAAAAGCTTATAGCATTTCAAGATACTGAGCCGGTAAAGGTTGTGACCGGTATCCGCAGATCGGGCAAATCGAGCCTCCTGCGCCTCATGGCCCAGCATCTTGAAACGTCTGGTATTACCCCTGAACAGATCATAGAGATGAACTTTGAATCCTATACCTATCGAGGCATGACCTCAGATTCACTCTATGCGTATGTGAAAGAGCGTATCATCCCTGGCAAGCGCATGTACCTCTTCTTTGATGAACTGCAGAGAATCCACCGTTGGGAAGAGGCAGTGAATGCATTTCGTGTCGATTTTGACTGTGATATCTATATCACGGGATCAAACGCCTATCTGCCCTCCTCTGAATACTCAACCTATCTTTCAGGCAGGAGTGTGGAGATAAAGATGCTCCCGCTCTCATTTGTGGAATTCTTATATTTCCATGGTCTGCAGATAGAGGAAGTCAAGAGTGCATTGGGCGGGGAGAGGAAGATCATCCTTGACAAGGATGGAAATCAATACAGCCTCAGAGAGGCGTTTGATTCATACGTCAGCTTCGGAGGGATGCCGGGCATTGCGGATGTCGGTCTTGACCAGGAGAAAGCGATGATCTTGCTCGATGGCATCTACTCCACCGTAGTTGTCAGGGATATTCTCGAGCGAGAGAGGCGAGAAGGGGTGCGGCAGATAGCAGACCCGATCCTCCTTCGCACGATCATCCTCTTCTTGGCCGACAGCATTGGAAGCACCATCTCCGTCTCTTCGATCGGTAATGTTCTTGCTGATGAGGGGATTCTTTCCCATAAGGGCAAGGGGGGGGCTCCGAGTGCACTTACTGTCCAGAGCTATGTCAATGCACTCTTGGAGAGTTTTTTCTTCTATGAGATCAAGCGGTTTGATATCAAGGGAAAGGAGTATCTGCGCACGCGTGGCAAGTATTATATAGTCGACATCGGACTGAGAAACTCCTTTCCCTTGATATCAAACCGCTTGATCTCAT
>CALFMX010000136.1 GCA_937902565.1 uncultured Spirochaetales bacterium | reverse complement strand
CTTGATCTGGATCTCCTCTCTCATCGCATTCGGGCTGATCTTGCTATCGACGATGATGGCAACATACTGCCCCTCCGGATCGCCGTAGGGGAAGGGAATCTCACGGTAGGTGACGTGCTGCAGGTCAAAGGAGAGCGCTGTGTGCGCCTTGCCGTTGACCATCGCCAAGAGGTCGCTGATCTTGCACCGCTCACTATTGAAGACCGTATTGGCCTGATAGGTGATCCTGACCTGGCTGGTGAGGCTGAGCTGCTGGGCAAAGAGGGCGTCGATGGCAAGGGTTGTCGCCAGGGCACTGGCGGTGCTGATCATCTGGTTATCGGCGTAGAGCAGGCTCCCCTCAAGCGAGATGTCCATGCCGACGAGGGCGGTTGCCTCGTTGACCATCACCGAGATGACCCCCTTGGGGTAGTTCCCCCAGCGGTCCTCCTTGCGATACTTCACATTGGAGAGGTTGAAGCGCTTTCGGTCATTGAGGGTGGCATTATAGAGACGGACCATCTGGTCATCACGGAGCGAAATGGCAACAGAGAGCGTGCCCTTGTCGGGGATAACAAGGGACCATCCACGGCACGCATCGGCGTAACCACCCATGAACGTACAAATCCCGGGCACCGTTACAACCACCGATGGCGACTGTCCGTACTCTTTTATATGTTGTTTGACAATTTTATCCATGCATCAACCTAATGTAGGTCAATTTTAGGATACTTGGCTGGAGATTGCAACAAAAAATCAAAGATTGTAATTGTCAGGCCACCCTATAGAGAAGAAGAGCTGCCGTTTCCGGCAGCCCCATTTCATGCTACTTTTCCATTCCGTAGCGTTTCTTGAAGCGCTCGATCCGTCCTGCGGTGTCCACCATCTTCTGCGTTCCGGTGAAGAACGGGTGGCAGGCAGAGCAGATTTCGACGTCAACATTCTTGGCTGTAGTCTTCGTTTTGATCACGTTGCCACAGGAGCAGCGGATTTCAGTCAATTCGTAGCGGGGATGAATTCCATCTTTCATCGTCTTGGTCCTCCGGGTATATCACGATCTACTGGCTGTATACAGTAGTCTTGGATTCTCAATCGGCCTTTGGATCAATACCCACCGGAGTTCATGGGAACCCCCGTGTTGATCGAGCGCAAGAACGCCTCATTATCCTTTGTCTTTCGAATCTTGTCAATGAGGAACGGCGTCATCTCCTGGTCGTCCATATCATTGACCGCATTGCGCGTAAGCCAGATGCGGGCAGCCTCATCGGGCGGCAACAGCAGGTCCTCGCGCCTCGTGCCGCTCTTCTTGATGTTGATGGCAGGGAAGAGGCGTTTGTCGGCGAGGCGGCGGTCGAGGATGATCTCGTTGTTGCCGGTGCCCTTGAACTCCTCGAAGATCACCTCATCCATCCGTGAACCGGTCTCGATGAGGCCGGTGGCCACGATGGTCAGGCTCCCTCCATGCTCGATGTTACGGGCAGCACCGAAGAAGCGCTTGGGCTTGTGGAGCGCGTTGGAGTCCACTCCCCCACTGAGGATCTTGCCGCTGGCCGGGACGGTCTGGTTGTACGCCCGGGCAAGGCGGGTGATCGAGTCGAGCAGGATGACCACATCCCGCTTGTGCTCCACCAGGCGCTTTGCCTTCTCGATGACCATCTCGGCGACCTGGACGTGGCGGCTTGCCTGCTCGTCAAAGGTCGATGCGATGACCTCGCCCTTGACGTGGCGACGCATGTCGGTCACCTCCTCGGGCCGCTCATCGACGAGGAGGACCATCAGGACCACCTCCGGGTGGTTCTCGGAGATCGAGTTGGCGATCTTCTGCAGGAGCACCGTCTTTCCGGTGCGAGGCGGGGCGACGATCAGGGAGCGCTGGCCCTTGCCGATGGGACAGAACATGTCAATGATCCGGGTGGACATATCCTCATCGAGGGTCTCGAGGCGCAGGCGCTCATCAGGGAAGAGGGGTGTCAGGCTGTCGAAGGGGACACGCATCTTCGCCTGGATCGGCTCGTCATCATTCACCTTCAGGATCTTGAGGATGGCGAAGAAGCGCTCATTCTCCTTGGGGGTGCGTACCTGGCCGTAGACGACGTCACCGGTCTTCAGGTAGAGGCTCTTGATCTGGGCAGGGGAGACGTAGACATCCTCGAGGCCACTGAGGTAGCTGTTCGATGGGGAGCGCAAGAAGCCAAAACCATCAGGCAGGATCTCAAGGGTGCCGGTACCGACGATCACGCCGCCGGCAGCGGAGTGGATCCTCAGGATCTCGGCGACGACCTCCTGCTTGCGCAGATCGAGGATTGTGCTGCCGTCCATCCCCAGTTCGACGCCACTCTTGCGCAGCTCATCGATGGAGAGGGTGGTATAGTCCTCGAGTTTGAGGATCGGGGCCTCGGGATGCTCTTCAATATTGAGGTCGCTCGAGGGTTCGTCGACCTGGCTTGGACGGGGGGGACGGTTGGTGCCGAAGCTCTGGCTCTTCTGGTGCCCTCCCTTGCTCCGCTGTTGGTTGCGTGGGGGGCGGTTTTGATACTGTTGGGGTTTTCTGGCCTGCTGGCTCTTTTGTTCAGGTTGCGCCTTCGGCTTCGGTTCGGTCTCAACAGCCGGGGCTGGCTCGCTTTCGGCACTCTTCTCGACTTTCTGGGGTGAATCGGCAACAAGGTCGAGCTGCCCCTGGTCCTCACTGACCTTCTTGGGTGGCCTGCCGCGCTTCTTCGCCGGCGCCTCGGCGCTGGGGGTCTCTTCTTTGGCCCCTACAGCCGCGGGGGCTGCTTCGACGGTGGCCACCTTCTTTCTGGTAACACGTCGGACGGGCTTCTTCTCGACCTCAACCTCGCCTACGGGCTCGGCAGTGACCGTACGTTCTGCTATTTCTTCGGATGACATGGGATTCGCTCCAACGGAAGGGGCATGCATGTTGGCCATTGCAACACAGGTACAGCCCAGTTCCTCTTTTTTTTGGTACTATTAATATCAAGATATATGAATGTGCGGGAAACACTGGTGGTGCGTTCTACTATCCCGCCCCTGATACCCTAAATATATTGCCACTTGGCCACAGTGTCAAGCAACTGACTACCACGCATGAATTCAAGCATGAGCAGCAATGCGGCGGTGGTGGCCCTCCTGCGCACTGATTTGCGGCCAATACTGCGGATGTGGATGGTGACCGCCTCCGATCTCCTCCCCGTGCCGGCAAAGCCGAAGCAGACCGTACCCACCGGCTTCTCCTCACTGCCCCCGTCGGGGCCGGCGATACCGGTGATGGAGAAGGCCCAGTCGCTCTTCGAGCGTTCACGCACGCCCTCTGCCATCTCAATGGCACAGCGCTCGCTCACCGCTCCAACCGTGGCAATCGTCTCGGGCGAGACAGAGAGCAACGCCTCCTTCGCCTCATTGGCGTAGGAGGTCACCCCACCCCAGAACCATTGGGAGCTGCCGCTCTCATCGGTGAGCAGCATGGAGGCCATGCCCCCGGTGCAGCTCTCGGCACAGCTGACCATCTCCCCCCGCCGCTTCAGCTCATCGGTGAGCAGGCCTACGGCAGTGACATCGCCATCGGCGACAAGGCATGGGCCGACCATCGCCCTGAGGCGGTCGGCCATCTCGCTGCGCTCCTCCTCACTGCCTCCCACGAGGTAGAGGCTGATCTTCATATCCTGGAAGCGGGTCCCCCACTCCAAGCCGTTGAAGGAGGCCGTGCGGCAGAGCTCCTCGAGCTGGGCTTCGGGGATGAGGAAGGTTGAGTACTCGCTGCGGCTGAAGTCATTGTGCCCCGCAAGGTGAGCGAGATAGGGCAGCACCTCGGAGAAGAACATCGGGTCCATCTCCTGGGGAGGACCCGGCAGGGCGATACAGGCAACGCTGCGGCCATCGACATCGATGAGGCCGCGGAAGCCGGGCGCTGTCCCATGGGGGTTGGGGATAGCCACAAACCCCTCGGGAATCATCGTCTGCTGCTCGTTGGCGCCCCAGATGCGGTCACCAAAACGCTTGTAGAGGGTATCGAAGCTCTCTTGGTCACGCACCAGGGAGACACCGGCGAGGCTGGCGACCACCGAGCGGGTCAGATCATCGCTGGTCGGTCCCAAGCCACCGGTGAGGATGATCAGGTCACACCGCCCGAGCGCCTGGGTGAGCACCGTCGCGATCGAGCCATCGTCGGGAACGACCACCATGCGCTCGACGTGGTAGCCGAGGCGGGTAAGCTGGGTTGCCAATAGTTGGCAGTGCTTGTCAGCGATGACACCGCGTGTCAGCTCGGTACCGATGATGAAGAGGCCTGCGTTGCTATAGGTCATGACTGTTTCTCTCTCAGGTAGTGCACCAGCTTGATGACGGCTCCCACTGCCAGGAGTATGCCTGAGAGGTAGATGGAGGCGAAGGCGAACCAATCGATATGGGTTGTATAGAAGGTGAAGCCCACCTGCTCACCTCGGTAGACCGGCACCTCATAGATCTTCCAACCGACCTTGAACGGCTCCATCGGGTCGATGATCTTGCCGGTGGCATCGATGAGGCAGGTCATGCCGCTGTTGGTCCCCCTGATCGTCGTCCTGCGGTTCTCGATGGAGCGGAAGACGGCGAGGGCGAGGTGTTGCACCTCGGCGCTGACCGCCTTTGACCACCCGTCGTTGGTCATGTTGACGATGACATCGGCGCCATTCTTCACAAAGTCGGCATTGAGGTAGCCAAAGACATCCTCAAAGCAGATCGGTGTGGAGAAGCGCACCCCGGTATCGGTCTCGAAGACCACCGGCTCGACGCCGGTCTCCCACCAGTTGTAGTCGTTTGCGAGAAGCAGGTTATAGAGCCAGGGCATCTGCTTCTCATAGGGGAAGTGCTCAGTGAAGGGCACCAGGTGTTGCTTGCGGTAGGTGTTCTTGATTGTGCCACCCTCAAAGAAGATGACGGTGTTGTAGTCCTTGCGGTTCCAGCTGCCATCCTCTGCGAGCGCCGGCTTGGTCGGGTCATCGATTACACCCTCGGGATTGCCGGTCACCAGGGGGATGGGCAGTGACTTGCCGAAGGCGACGAACTCATCGACGAGGGCGCGGGTATCGGGATCGCTCGGGTAGCTCTCATGCCAGGCCACCGACGGGACGAATGCGGTCTCGCTCCAGATGATCGCCTCGGGTTCGGCTGTGAGTGCCTCCAGGCTCATCTTCCTGAGGTTGTTGAAGTTCCGCTTGTAGGTGGTGTAGCCGCCTTCCCAGGTGTCGGCGCTGTGCTGGATGGTCGCCACCCGCCAGTAGGCATCGGGCTCGACCCCCTTCCAGTGGGCGATCGAGACGAAGCCGAAGACCAGGGTAGCGACGATGGCAACACCATAGGTGATGAGGAAGGGCCGGTGGGAGGCGAGGAAACCGGTGAAGGAGACCGTCCTCTTGCGATGCCAATCGGCAAGGTATGAGGCGAGGAAGGTCTGGGGCAGGACCATGAGGAAGGTCACGCCCCAGATACCGGTAAACTCTGCGATCTGGATGAAGGGCAGGTAGCGGTAGGCCGCCGAGCCGAGCGTCCCGTAGGGGTAGCCGGCAAACCAGTCCTGGCTGAGATAGGCGTAGGCGACATAGACGAGCGCCTCCACCAGGTAGCCATGCTTCTTGAAGAGCTGCTGTGCAGCCTTCAACACCGGGAAGAGGAGGATCATCTCGCCGCCCTTGATGATCGGGACCAGCAGGATGGCCAGCGGGTGGAAGGTCTTGAGCCAGTAGTTGAAGAAGAGGTAGAACACGAAGCCATAGAAGAAGCCGTAGATCGGGACAAGCTTCCAGCTGGTGTTGCGGATGACGGCAAAGACCGGGATCAGGGCGATGAACGCAAGCGGGGCGACCCCGTTGGCAGAAATCAAGCCGGGGAAGGCGATCGAATGAACAAATGCCGAGAGTAATAAGACCAAAACCTCAGAACCGACTGTCCTGAGGTTTCGTCTGGGATTCAGATCAACCAAGAGATCATCTCCTTATGTATACGGTGAACAGGTGCGATTATTCAGATTTGTTATCGCGCAATTCCCACACGTAATCCTTCAGTTCCTTGCCGGGACGGAAGATGGCAACACCATGGGTCTCTACAGAGACAATTTCGCCAGTCTTGGGATTACGAGCCTTCTCTCTCCCCTTGCGGGTACGGACCTCGAACGTGCCGAATCCGCGTAGCTCGATGACTTGATCATTCTTCAAGCCATTCTTCACTTCCTCAAAGAACTCATCAATGATGGTATGGATATCGGCGCGGTTGATACCGTGCTTCTCATAGAGGTTCTCAATGATGGCTGCTTTTGTCAACTTTGGTCCTGCCATGATTACTCCTTGATACAAATTCTTACGGATCTATGCAATCCGTCGATCGTGCAATCCTCAGGCCTGTGCAGTGTTCGAGCTGGCAAAGGCATTGTACTTGAGCTGTAACCGGGACTTCTTGCGATTGGCTGTGTTGTGGTGGATGATGCCCTTGCTTGCAGTGCTGTCAATCAATTTGAGGCTCAGGTCGAGGGCGCTCTGTGCACTCTCCTGATCCTGTGCAACCAGTGCAGCCTCAAACTTCTTGATGGCAGTGCGCATGGTGCTCTTTGCCGCACGGTTTCTCATCCTGCGGACTCGGTTCTGTCGCTCTCGTTTCTCAGCAGACCTGTTACTCACGTAATACCTCCGAACATATTGCTTTGAATATGTAATCATGTATGAAAGATTGTGTCGGCAACTAGGGGCCGACGGTTTAAAAACATATCACAGTCTATAAAATCGGTCAATACAATGCTTTAACTCAAGGGGATAAAAATTCATCCGCCCACTCCTTTGTGATTTCCCATCGAGCGGTTGCATCATTATAGAAAACTGCCTTTTGCGGCAGGCTCACCATCCGTCCCTCACCACCGGCAAGGGTGATCTGCTTGGAGAGGATATTCACCTCGGTAATCCGCAGCAGGTCATAGCCGACCTTCAGGCGGCTTCCCTCCGGTGGGTAGTTGCGCTTCTCCTCGATATAGAAATCATACTCATAGGAGAGGCAACAGAGCAACCTGCCACAGGGGCCGCTGATCTTCATCGAGTTGAGTGAGAGGTTCTGCTCCTTGGCCATCTTGATGGAGACCGGGTTGAGCTTGTCGGTGACGCTGTGGCAGCAGAAGTCACGCCCACAGACGGCAAGGCCGCCGAGGACGCGACTCTCGTCACGCACCCCGATCTGGCGCAACTCGATGCGGATCTTGAAGACCGAGACCAAATCCTTGACCAAATCCCTAAAGTCGACACGCACATCGGCGGTGAAGAAGAAGATGATCTTTGGCTCGCCGAGGAGGTAGTGGGCGGTCACCAGCTTCATGTCCAGCTTGTGCAGCGCGATCTTCTCCCGACAGATCCGCATCGCCTCGTCCTCCTTGGCCGTCAACTCCTGGTACCGGTTCAGATCGGACGGGGTTGCCAGGCGGTCGATCCACAGCACATCAGAGGTGACGGGGACCTCCTCGGGATCGTTTGGGGGGTTGCACCCCCTGCAGCTCTCGCAGGGGTGTTCATCAGGCCCATCCTGGTAGAGCAGCTCCTCCTCGCCGGACTCCTCGAAGCGCTGCTGGTGGCAGGCACCGTGGAACTCGAGCGACCCCGGCTCGTAGGCCTTGCCGAGCTGGTCTGCGCTGGCGACGATCACGCCCAAATCGAGGCCGTAGCGGGTTGGGATGACCACGCTGGTGCCTGGATAGAGGACCGAGTCCCATGCACAGATGCTGGCCTCGTTGGAGGCGGGATTCTTGACCAGATATATGTAGCCGGTGCCAGGATTCTTCCGTTTCTCCTGGGTTCCCGGGTTTCGAACTCGCTCTTTCTTCATACAGATCCTTCACCCATTGGGTTTTGACCCTGCCACGCTACCATGAGAGACCCAAATTGTCAAATGCGTGTCACGATGGCATAAGTAATTGTTTTCATTATAATTACAAGCATGGGATGTCTGTCAATACTACGCCGTACCGCTACTTCTGGCACGATGCACAGTCCTGGATCTTCAACGCCTGCAGGGCATAGATCGGGCGATCGCGCACATAGTCGTCGATCGAAGCCCCATTGGATGAGGAGAGCACCGTCCCTTCCCGGTCGATGAGCAGGAGACCAGGTATGTAGAAGCGGTCCTCCCCCATCAGGGCCATCACACCGCTTGCTTCCCGCTTCTCATAGGGGAGGTATCCGAAGGGGTAGCCTCCCATCTCCATGAAGGCGAGCAGCTGCTCGTTCTCCGTATCATTGACGTGGCCGACGAAGACCAGGTCGAAGGAGCGGCCGTAGAGACTCTTGAGCGCCGTGTATGAGCTCTTCAGCTGCTCGGTGTACTCGAGGCAATAGGGGCACCAATCGGCGGCGTAGTAGAGCAGGATGTACTCCCCATCGGCCGGGAGGGGCGTACCGTCGGCGAGGATGACCGAGGAGCGGAGGGTCTCCATCGGTCCCATCTGTGGTGTTTCCACCGTGGCGCAGCTGAAGAGCATGGCGGCCACTATCACGGCGACTGCTGTATATATAGGTACGTTGAACTTCATCATCCACCTCTTCCTTGAGTATACCAGAAACCGGCAAAGAGGGGGTTTTTGTTGCAGAATAATCAAATAAGACAAAAGATTGACGGCTAAATATGGTCATGCTATGCTTTTGATACATCTCCCTAACACGTGAGTATGTATCTCAAGGAGTAGGCATGAAGCTGTTTGACACACACGCCCATATTGGTTTGTTGCATGAAGATAAGATGGAACAATTGCTCGCGGTCCAGCGTGCCAAGGTTCGCTCGGTGCAGTATGTAGTCTCCATCACCAACAGTCTCGGGGACTTTGAACGCACCTACGCCAACCTGGAGAGTGCCTCATCGGTGCTCCATGCAGTGGGGGTCTCCCCCACCGAGGCGGCGAACCCGGGCCGCGACTGGGATGAGCGGGTCATCGCCCACGCCCAAAGCAAGCGGCGGATCGTCGCCATCGGGGAGACCGGGCTCGACTACCACCATATGTTCGGAGGCGACAAGGGGGTGCAGATCGAGATGATGCTCCGCCACCTGGAGATCGCCCGCCAGCTCGACCTGCCCGTCATCATCCACAACCGCAACGCCGGTGATGACCTCCTGGGAATCCTCAGTGCCAAGCTCCCGCCCAAAGGGGGCATCCTCCACTGCTATACGGAGGATTGGGCCTTTGCCAGGCGGGCGCTGGAGCTCAACCTCCGCTTCTCCTTTGCCGGGAACCTCACCTTCCGCACCAGCCGGGCCCTGCACGAGGTGGCGACCAAACTGCCGATGGAGCGGATCCTCATCGAGAGCGAGGCCCCCTTCATGACCCCCTTCGCCTATAAGGGGGAACGGAACAAGATCCACTATATCGTAGAAACGGCCGATGCTCTTGCACAACTGCGCCAGGCCCCCCTTGAGGAGATCACTGAAG
This sequence comes from uncultured Spirochaetales bacterium, assembly GCA_937902565.1. Classification (GTDB taxonomy): domain Bacteria; phylum Spirochaetota; class Spirochaetia; order Sphaerochaetales; family Sphaerochaetaceae; genus Sphaerochaeta. The sequence goes on along the minus strand of CALFMX010000136.1, from coordinate 1,613 downwards.
CACTCTATGCTAACAGCCTCAAGGCGTTCGGCCTTGCTGCAGAACCATGAGTGAACCACTATACCACCCGATAACCATCCAGAACCTCACCCTTGACGGGAACATCTTCCTCGCCCCGCTCGCCGGCTACACCGACGTGCCCTTCCGCACCCTGGCAAAGGAGGGCGGGGCCGACCTGACCTTCACCGAGATGGTCAGCGTCGAGGGCTTGAGCCGGGAGGGGGAGAAGACCCTTGCCCTCTTGGAACGCTCCCCCCTGGAGGAGCAGTATGCTGTCCAGCTCTTCCTCTACAGTACCGAATCGCTGAGCCAGGCCCTCGACCTGCTGCTCCCCTTCTCCCCGAGCATGATTGACATCAACTGCGGCTGCCCGGTCCCGAAGGTCACCAAAACCGGGGCGGGGTCGGCCATGATGAAGAACCCTGCCCTCATCACCGAGGCGGTTCGCATCATCAAGGAGCGAACCGGCCTGCCGGTCTCGGTGAAACTGCGCATCGGATGGGACCAGGGGAGCCGCAACTACCTCGCCTTCAGCCAAGCCGCCCTCGATGGCGGGGCCGATATGCTCACCCTCCACGCCCGGACGCGGAGCCAGGGGTACGCCCCCTGGGCCGAGTGGGAGACGCTTGCCACCCTCAAGCGCTACGTCACCGATGGAGGCTACACCGCCCCGGTCTTCGGCTCGGGCGACCTCTTCGAGCCGGTCGATGCACAGCGGATGCTCGCAGAGACCGGGATCGACGGGGTGATGTTCGCCCGCGGGGCGATCGGCAACCCGATGGTCTTCAACCAAGCCAAGGCCATCCTCAGGGGCGAGGAGGTCGTCCCCCTCTCCCGCCGGGAGCTGCAGACCCTGATCATCCGTCACCTCGACCTGATGATCGCCCACTACGGGGAGGAGGCGGCGTGCAAAGCGATGCGCAAGCACAGCGCCGCCTACCTCAAGGGGATCGGGCACAGCTCCTCGATCAAGCAGGCGTTGGTACAGGCGGTGAGGCGTGAACACTACCTGACGGCCCTCAATGCACTTGTTGACCTGTAAAGCGCTAAAATGGTAGCGTTATCCTACGAGAGTAGATAAGGACACGCCATGAAAGTTTTAGTGTTGGGCTCAGGGGCGAAGGACCACGCCATCACCTGGTGGTTCTCCCAAAGTCGCTTGATCGACGGACTGTTCGTTGCCCCTGGTAACATAGGCACGCAATACATCGCAACAAACCTTGCCATCGATCCCTCCGATCCGAAGCAGGTCCATGAGACGTGCCTGGGCCACGGGATCGACTACGTCTTCATCGGGACCGAGAACCCCCTCTTCACCGGTGTAATCGACTACCTCAACGAGCGGGGCATCGAGACCTTCGGCGCCCCGATACGCGCCCTCAAGCTCGAGGGGGACCGCACCTTCTCGAGGGCGTTCACCGACCGGCACAACATCCCCGCAGGTGGCACGCAGAATCCGCGCGTAATCACCACTACTTCTCCACAATTGCGTTTCAGCCGGACACCGTTCGCGATCTTGTGACGTGATCATGGCGCATGCCTACAGTGACCCGACGTGCCGGGTGGGGAGCCCCTCCTCCGGTGCGCGGTCACAGGACGGCCGTGGACTGCCG
>CALFMX010000135.1 GCA_937902565.1 uncultured Spirochaetales bacterium | reverse complement strand
GAATTCTAGAGGGGAAAATGCAGATGAGTTTGAGAAAGCCACAACGAATCTAATCATCGCATTGGGTTTTAGCGAAAGTATTTGGATAGGGAGAAAGAAATCGAAACAAAACTGGCGTGGGAATTTTCCCGATATTTTTATCAAGAGAGAAAACACAGTGGATTGTGGATTCGCTGATACAAAATCAACTATGTTGTTTGCCTTAGGCCATGCAGATATGCTTAAGATGAAAGAAACTTACGTGCATTCTCATAAGGAAATCCGTCCTGAGTCTGAACTAAAGTATTTTGTATATATTGCAGGTGGGTTCAAAGGGGATATAAATTATGCGACCCTACAGCTTCAGAATGAATCCAACATTAAGGTTACAGCAATAGAAGCTCGAATGATGTTGAAGCTATTAGAACTCAAATCCAATGGATGGACTGCCAAGGAGATTGAAGACAGGTTCTTTAGAAAGGGCGGCCTTATCACCGAGGAAGATTTTCTTTTTGAGAGACAATAAAAAAGGAGCCCCGAAGGACTCCTCTACTCAAAGACGATCGATTAGTAACGGTCGTAACTGGGGCGGGGCTTTGCAATGGCCTCGTTAACACGAAGGTTGCGACCGCCGAAGTCGGTGCCGTCAAGCTGACTGATTGCTGCCTCTGCTGCACTGTCGTCTTCCATCTCAACGAAACCAAAGCCCTTGGGGCGGCGGGTCTCGCGGTCGATGATGATGTTCGCACTGAGGACGGTACCGTACTGTGCAAACAGGTCGCGAAGCTCTTCTTCGCTGGTGTTGTAACTCATGTTACCAACATAGATTTTCTTTGCCATTCAAAGCATCCTTTACAGGCCTCGCCTGTACGAAAAAGTATTTGCTTCCTTTGGCGCAGTCTCGAACGATTAACCTGTCTGCGAGTGGGATTCAGTGAAGAACGCATACGTACAAAGATAGGGTAACAGACCAGCTGCAACGCAAAACTAAAGCATCCCTACGGTATCACGGGCGTAATCTATTGTCAATGAAGCAGCCCGATCGAAGTTCTCTATGTATCTTCTCGGATACTCTGTTGCATCATCGAGGAACCTGAGGTGTTGGATGAGGCCATAGAGCCTGCCTGATGGAACTTTGTACTTGTCTTGTTTTGCGTGGTATTGGATACTCAAATCAAGATGCAGCACGTCCTCATTCCTGGCAGTGACCAATACTATCTCAAAGCCTCGCTCTATCGAACGGAGCAGCCAAAGGCTGTTGTGCAAATCATCCATGGTGCCAGTGAGCATAGGGGCCGCTACGAGGAAGTGGCACGCTACCTGCGAGAGGCAGGCTTTGCCGTCCTCGTCAGTGATCTGAGAGGACACGGCCAATCCACCGATCCCCCCTTTGTCAGCGGCTTCATGCCTCCTGTCGATGTGTTGGTTGATGACCAGCATATGATCACCTGCTTCCTGCAAACGGAGTTCGAAGGAGTTCCCATCGTCTTGCTCGCCCACTCGTTCGGTGCCAATATCGCCCGCCTCTACCTGGGCAGGCACGACGGTGATGTCTCGGCGTTGGTGATGAGCGGGGCTCCCTTCTTTGTGCGGGGCATCTCGCTGGCCATCGCCTTTGTCCGATTCCTCTCGCTCTTCCTCTCTCCACATGGCTATCTCTTCTTTACCAGCAAGCTCACCACCAGCGCCTCGCCCCGTTGGGTCTGCTCCGACCCAGCGGTGATCGAAGCGCGGAGACGAGACCCCTATCGAAAGAACTTCCGCTACCAGGTTGCCTCGATCCTGACAATCTTTGAATCGATTCGCCGTCTTCACTGCTATACTGAGTACACGGTGACCAACCCGACCCTCCCCATCCTCTTTGTCAGTGGCAAGGAGGACCCGATATCGGGGGGACGGGTCGGCTTGCGCGATAGCCAGCGATCGTTGAGGCGGATTGGGTATAGTGACATTACCAGCAGGGTGTTCGACCATATGCGCCACGAGGTGCTGATGGAGCGAGAGAAGGAATCGGTCTTTGACCTGATCATCTCATTTTTTGGGAGAGGTGTGAAACAATGAGACGGGGTGAACGCGAGACTATCAGGCGTTATGTGGAGTGGGACGATGACCTTGATCAGTGGGATGAGGACGAAGTGGACGAGTCAACGGGGGAGGAAGGCCTCGACGAGGGAGAGTGATCGGGATCCTGCCACCTCTACGCTTTGTGTTATGGTACCCAGACTTTGCCCCCATTTGTTGATAAAGGAGATCTCCACGGTATAGGAGCCCGGCTCCAGGTCGATGGCCCCGACCCACGCCTCGGATGGAAGGTAGTGGGTCGACCGTACATCAGCACGTTCTGAGGCTTCCCCGCTGACCTTGAAGATAAGGCCCAGAAGGTCACCGAGCAACGAGACATTGTCATCCTTGCTCGATGAGAGGGAGTCGCTTACGGCAATGCCCATGGCGCGTGCCATGCTTCGCATGATTGACTTCTGCAAGGCAAGTGCCCCTTGTGGTGCGAACGTATCGATGGCGATTGTGGAGAGTGACTCGATTTTTTGGACCGTGGTGGTCACCCCGGTCTCCCGTATCCTCACCTGGATTGAATCGACGGCAGAGCCCCGGGCGACCAAGACGGGGTAGGCGATGCGTACCCGATCATATTGGTTGAGGTAGATGTACTCCCACCGCTCCTCCTTAATCGGGGAGGTGCCTGAGAAGCAGAGCAGGTGCAACCGGCTGCGCCCGCCCTCCACTTCACCGAGCGTTGTCGCCTCCGGCTGGGCGAAGGGGTAGAGGGTAGGCTGGCTGACAAAGGCGTGGGTGACCTGGTCTGCCGAATACGATGCCATGCTCTCGTCGCCGAGGTGGTGGGCGACGATTGCGGCAAGGTGGTTGGCCAGGGCACTGGTGGCAAAGGAGGCGGCATAGGTCTGGCTCCCGTCCCAGGCGAGGTTGTTCTGCTTGGCATAGGAAGCGATGGCCCTGAGGTCCTGCTCATGGTGCGCCTTGAGCTGGGTCTGCTTCTCGAGGCTGCGGCGAAGTTCGACCAAGGCGCTCTCCTCCTTGCCGAGTGCGAGATAGTTCAATGCCTTGAAGATGTTGAGATAGAGGTCCTCGTACTCGGCCCCCCCGTACGGCTTGGTGTTGTCGTTGATGATGAACGAGGCGATGTTGGCACTGATGCTCTTGGTGCGTGCTTCCCCGATCAACCGTTCACTCTCGGAGAGCAGGGTGTTCGAGCCGGTGTAGTCGCCGGTGAGCCGGGCGAGCATGCCCAGATCGTAGCTCAGGATGATGGGTCCCTGCGCCTTCAGTATTGATTCGCTTTTATGTTCGAGGCTCTGATAGGCGCCTGAGAAGTTGGAGAGCGTGTAGAGGTGGTCGGTTGAACGCAGGTCGATGGAGGAGGCGCACCCGAGAAGGAGGATGCTCACGGCCAGAGCACAACAGAGAGATATGGCTATGCGATGCCTCTTTGGTGATACTCCCATCCGTTCCGTCCTTTACGGGATAAATGTATCATCGATAGGATAGGGGTGCAATTGAAATAGAGTTAGGGGTATCAGCAACCACAGGCAGGGCGGTGCCTCCCTGTTGTAACTATCGCCTCACCGAAACCGTTTTTGTTATACATAGGTCCCGTTCTCTGCTAGAATGGGCATGCATCCATCGAATCTTGTAGGAGAGAATCATGAAGCGACTCCTTCTTCTTTTGTTGGTCATCCCCCTGCTCTTCTCCTGTCAGAGCACAGTGAGCGTCAATCGCCTCTCTGCCGACACCGATATCGACGTCAGTGGAACATGGAATGACACCGATATCCGCTTGGTCTCCAAGGCCTTGGTAGACTCATCCCTGTCGGCGGGGTGGATCAAATCCTATCGCATGGACCACCCGGGCAAGCGACCGGTGGTCATCGTCGGCTCCTTCCTCAATCGGAGCAGTGAGCACATCGACACCTCGATCATCACCAAGCGCTATGAGATGGAGCTGGTAAACTCAGGCCTGGTCGATATGGTCGCCGACCAGAACTTCCGCGCCTCGGTGCGCGAGGAGCGGGATGAGCAGCAGTACTTTGCCAGTGAGGAGACGGCAAAGGCACTGGGCAAGGAGATTGGTGCCGACTTCCTCCTCCAGGGGGCGGTTCGTACCAACCTCGACCAGAGCGGCAACCAGATGGTACGCACCTACTATGTCAGTGCTGAGTTGATCGACATCGAGACCAACCGGAAAGTGTGGGTGGGCGAGGAGACGATCAAGAAGCTCATCAAGCAGCCCAAGTACAAGTTTTAGGAGCCCAAGCTGTGAGACGGACCGTTGTACCCATCACCCTCTCTCTTCTCCTCCTCCTCCTCCTCTCAGGGTGTGCTACCTCGACCGGTACCACCTCACCTCCGTCGTGGCTGGACCGGCCCTACGACAAGAGCTACAGCGAGGCGGAGTATCTGGTGGCGGTGGGATCGGGTTCGACCCGCGAGCAGGCTGTCGATGCGGCCCGCTCGGCATTGAGCCAGATCTTCAAGAGCGAGGTCCGCTCAGTTACCGAGCTGACCACCTACTCGACCAGTACCACTGATGAGGCGGGACAGAGCACCTTCACCCAGGCTGCCGAGATGCTGGAGATGGGACGGGTGAGCAGCACCACCGATGCCCTCATCGCCAGTGAGGTGGCAAACGTCTATACCGACCCCCTTGCCCGTGTTCACGCCCGGGTGGTGATGAACCGTGCAAAGAGCGTCGAACTCTATAGGGGTGAGGTCCAGCAGCTTGCCCTCCAGAGGAGTGCGTTGCGCACCAGACGCCTCATGACCGGTGACCGGCTTGCCCAATATGTGCTCTTGTTGGAGGAGCTGGGCCTAGGGCAGATAGAACAGGGATTCTTGGACCAGATCCAGGTCCTGACCGGCAAGAGCCAGGCCCAGGTGGTGCTGCCGATCAGCCAAGAGCTGCGCGCACTCGCCTCGACGATCACCGTCGACATCGAGCTCGATGCCCCGGAGAGCGCACGGGCGCTGCTGAGAGCCGCCTTTGAGGCGGCTCTGCAGGGTCTGGGCTTTGCCACGGTCCACGACCATGGTGCCTATCACCTGCAGGTAGTGTACAGCGCCGAGGAGGTGGTGATGGAGAAGAGTCCCTACCACTATGTACGCTACAATCTCAATAGCCAGCTGGGAGGGGATTCGATAGTCTACTTCTCCCATTCCAGTGGGGGGAGGGAGGCTGCCCTCGGCTCTGGTGAGGCGTGGGCGCGGGCGCAACGTACCGCCGCAAGTGACGGCGTATCGGAATTCCTTGCACGATTGCTGCAAGACCTTGCAACGCAATGATAATGGAGGGTGTTGATATGAAGAGATGGCATTTATTGGCGATAGTGCTGGTAGTGGTGTTTGCATTGGGTGGCTGTGCCACCAAGGCGGCCAGTGAGGCCAAGCGCCCCCAAATCATCGGGGCGGAGGGGATTGCCCAACCGGAGTGGGTCTACAAGACGGTGAGTGGGGATGATAGGCACTTTGAGAGTGGGTATGGCAAGATGAGTGACAAGCAGACCTCCATCAAGCGTGCGACCGTCGAGGCGAAGAACAAGATCGCCGAGTGGGTCAGCACCAGCGTGAAGGAGGTGGTGGTCACCTACCTCAATGATGCTGGAAGCGGGGATAACCGCCAGGCACTCGACGCGATGGAGGTGGTGAGCCAGCAGGTAGCCGAAGCGACGCTCAGTGGCGTGACCACTGAGGAGATATGGGTCGACGGTGACGGTGGCGTCTGGGTCCTCTGTTCCATCCCCCTGGCTAACGTAGAGCAGAGCTTTGAGCCTGCCGCCGAAGCGGTTGTCGAGGCGTTTACCGAGAGTGAGGCGGCAGCGGCGGCCAATGCGAAGATGAAGGACGCCTTCGCCAACCTCTTGAAGGGGATCTGATAGCACGACCGGGCATCCAGGTTGTCCTGAAGAAGGAGTGATGATGAAACGAACTGCATTGATCATAGTCGTGGCAGTGGCCCTCTTGGTCGGCTGTGCCACCCCGAAGACAAACCCCGATGGGTCGCCATACTGGACGACCCACACCCCCAAGTCCACCAAGAGCACCCACTATGAGGTTGCCAGTGCGAAGCAGTCCACACCGCAGCTCAGCCAATTGCGCGCAGAGAGCGCTGCCAAGGATGCGGTTGGGCGGTGGGCTTCGACCAACGTCGACAACGCCCTGGTGACCTTCATCGAGGAGGCGGGTGAGACGTTGCGTACTCGCCAGATCCTTGAGGTGCTCCAGAACCTCAGTGTGCAGACAGTGAATATCGGGCTGAGGGGGGTCACGGTCGTCGAGCGCTATACCGCCCCGGACGATACGGTCTGGGTCCTGGTCTCCTACCCGGTGAAGAACCTCAAGGAGGCGTACAAGAGCCAGGCGCTCGAGCTTGAGCGAAAATTTGAGCTTGAGAAGCTCAATGCCGAGGCAATGACAACGTATCTTGATGCATTGTTGGATAGCGTCGAGGAGTGAGGGCGGAGTGATGAGCGGCAGCCGGGAGGGGACTCCCGGCTTTTTTGGGATCTGCCCTTGACGAAGGGGGGACAAACCACCATCTTGAAAAGAGGAGACCCAGCACATGAGTAAGTCTTTTTTCGTTGTCTTGGTCGCAGTAATGCTCCTCTTCTTGATGTTCAAGGCCCGCAGGGGCCCTGCATTGAATCCGGATGCCGCCCCCTACCGCGCGGTTGGCTATGGGGAGGCCAAAGCCCTGATAGATGATGGTTCGGCGATCATCATTGATGTGCGTACCCCCGGTGAGTACCACGGTGGGCACATCGAGGGTGCGATCAACATCCCCAATGAGTCGATCAAGGAGAGCCGTCCCGCCTCTCTTGATGACCTTGACGCCCCCATCATCGTCTACTGCCGCAGCGGTGCGCGGTCAAAGCAAGCTGCCGTCAAGCTCTTGAATCTCGGCTATACAACCGTCTACGACTTTGGTGGCATCTCCTCCTGGACCGATGATCTGGTCAGGTAGGGGCGCGTATGTATCGATCGATCATGCTCGGCGAGGTTGAGCACCTCCACCTTACCGACGGGGAGGGCCGCCTCTATTATGGGGCTGACCAGGAGTGGTTCCCCCTCTCATGGCAGCGGAGGGCGGGGTGTGGTCCGACCACGGCAAGCCAGCTCTTGCTCTACCTTGGCCGTTCAGACCCGGGATCGAGCATAAAGGCGGTCACGGATAAGGATGGGATGGTCGCCCTCATGGAGGAGGTGTGGGAGTACATCACACCGGGTATCATGGGGGTCCATCTGGTGAGCCACTTCACCAAGGGTCTTGAGCGCTACCTCAGAGACCACGCCATCGGGCGGACAGTGACCAGCCTCTCCCTTCCCAAGGACCGTGAACGGAGGCCCGCCTTTGATGAGGTGGTCACCTTCATCACGAGCCGCCTTGAGGCAGGAGCGCCGGTTGCCTTCCTCAACCTTAGTTCAGGGGGTGTGGAGGGGCTTGACTCGTGGCACTGGGTAACCGTCGTCGGCCTCTACCAAGAGAGGGAGGATGGTCCGGTGAAGCTTGCCATCTACGATGCAGGAGTACAGATCGACATCGATTTTTCCGCCTGGTATGAACTGACCACCCGGGCAGCTGGCTTTGTCAGCCTCGCGTGATCAGAGGGACGCGATGATCCGTTCCACCATCTGAGGGTCGGCCTCGACACCCGCCACCCTTTGGAGGGTCAGGATCTTGTACTCCTTCTCCTTCAACTCCACTCCTTCACGCTCCCAGATCTCGGCGAGGCGAAGGATGCGTGAGAGGTAGGGGATCTCCTTGCCGGCCAAGCCCTTGAGATACCCCTTCCCGTTGTACCACTCATGGTGATGGAGCACATAGGGGGCGAGGTCCATCGTCTCCTCGAAGGTGTTGAGAATCCTGTACCCGGCACTGACGTGGCTCTGGTAGGTGCGCCTCTGTGAGGCTTCCCTGCCTTTGGTGGCGATCAGGTCGGGGTCGAGGACAAGCTTTCCAATGTCGTGGTAGTAGGCTGCCCTGCCCAAGAGGCCCATGGTCTCGGTGTCCAGGCCCAGCATCGTCCCGATGGCGAGTGCGTGTGCCTGGACCCGCAGGGCGTGGATCTCCTCGCCCGGCGCCTTGTCAAAGAGCACCTGGATGAGTACCTGCAGCTGGTGGTGTTGCGTCTCCCTGAGGCGTAGCACCTTCTGTCGATACATCCAGTCCTCGGCCTGATCGAAGATTTCCAGCATCGGTTCCTCAACCGAGCTTCTCGTTGCCGCCCCCAGGGCTATGGCCTGCCTGCCACCGAGGATGTTCTCTCGTTCCATACTCTCCCGGATCTGATCCATCAGCTGTACCGATTGCTGCTGGGAGAAGTGGGGCAGGAGGATGACAAACTCGTCACCGCCCACCCGGCTTATGGTGGCATGTGGCGGGCAGTGGATTGACAGGGTCCGCGCTATCGTGACCAGGAGTTCGTCACCGGCACTGTGCCCGAAGATATCGTTGGTGAGTTTGAGGCCGTTGACATCGCCGACGATGACCGAGTAGGGCAGTATCACCCTTCGCTGTGCCTCTGCGAGTGCCTGGTCGAAGTAGGCACGGTTATAGAGACCGGTGAGCTGGTCGTGGAGGCTGAGGTAGGTGATCCTCTCCTGGGCAGACTTGCGCTCGGTGTTGTCGGTGAAGGTGACCACCGCCCCTACGATCGTGCCGTCCTGGAGTTGGGGGTATGCGTAGGCAAGGACATCAAATGAGGTTCCGTCCTTACGCCAGAAGATCTCATTCTCCATCACCAGGCCGGTACCGCTCTTGATGGTCGAGAGGATTGGGCACTCCTCACTGCTCTGTGCCAATCCGTCAGATCCTGTGTGGTGGATCAGGGAGTGGACGTTCTGGAAGAGCAGCTCATCCTCCCGCTCATAGCCAAGCAGCGAGAGCGTGCTGGCATTGACGAAGGTGCACTTCCCTTCGCTATCCATGCCAAAGATTCCTTCGGCGGTAGAGTCGAGGAGCAGGCGCAGGCTCCGGCGGCTCTCCCTCAGCTCCTCCTCCCTCAGCTCCTCCTCCCTCAGCATCTTCTGCGCCGAGGTGTGGAGGGCACTGAAGAGCAGCTGCACCTGGTAGCCATCCTGGTCGTCGTACCCCGATGGGTTGTCACAGAGCAGGATGATGCCGCCCAGTTTGTCCTCGTTGTAGAAGGGGACGGTGATCAAGGTCTTCAGCTGGTCGGAGAGGACAGAAGCGAGGGGGTTTGTCTGGGGCGTCTTGTTCTCGATGATCGCCCGTCCCTCTGCTGTGCGCTCAAGGAAAAAGGCCGTGGTGGCCCGGCTCAGTTCGGTGTAGGGGGTGGTGATCCTGCAACTGCCCCTGATCGAGAGGATCCCTTCATCCTTGTCGTAGAGCAGGAGGAGTGCGGCTGTGCTGTCGGTGAGGGCGCAGGCAAGGTCCAAGCCCCGCTCCAGGTGGGACTCCCCTGATGAGAAGGCCGAACTGAGCATCTCTGCCAAGAGAGCGGAGCGTCTGAGGTTCTCCCTCAGCATCCGTTCCACACGGATCTGCTCGGTGATGTCGCTGCCCAAGGTCCCGACACCGGGCGACCCATCGGGGAGGGTGAGGGGGAATTTGGTGATATTCAGTGTCATGTCATCGAAGGTCTCGACGATTTCGGTGGATTGGCCCGTGTCAATGATATGCCGGTCCATCGTGTCCAACGAGGAGGCTATCTTCACCTCTATCAGATCACACAGGCGCTTGCCGATCAATTCGTCGCGGGAGGTCCGGTGGGTCTCGGTGAAGGCGGAGTTGACAAAGATCAGGCGCCCCTCGCTATCCTTGACGGTGCTGAACCGTCGGTCGGTGTCAAGGAAGCGCTGGAAGAGGGCGAGGGTCGCCTCCTGTTTTTGCTGGTCCCTGTGTGACTGCCCCAGGGTACGCATCTGGATGGTAATGAAGATGATGAAGTAGGTGAGGCTGACTGCCAACAGCGTGACGGAGAAGATTATGAGGATCCGGTTACGGACCAGCAGCCTCTGCTGGCTCTCCCAGTTTTGCAGCATGATGGCATAGTAGGTGTTCGATCCCGATTCAAGGTGTTGGATCGATACCAGGTGGTTGAGTGGGGGGGTGCCGAGGGGGATGACCGTATTGTGGAGGTCCATGGCCATCCCATCGCCCACCGGGATCAAGGCGCTGAGGGGCATGTGGGTGATCGCCTCCCCATCGATGGAGAAGAGGTGCTGGGCACGGGTATTGGCGATGAGGATCTCGCCGCTCTGGGCATCGACGAGCAGGACCGGGTTTGATGAGTGCTCGATGAGCTCCTCAATCTTCGGCAAGGGGGAGGCCGAGAGCATGCCGGCAGCCAGGAGGAGGGCCAGGATGGTGATCATGCGCCTACCCATGGCATCGCTCCCGGAGGGCATGCTCCTCACATTGGAAGGCACGCAGCATGTTGGCCCTCCACCCGCCTGTACCAACAAAGGGGCAGGGGATGAGGAAGGAATGGATTGTGGTTGTTGTAAGCCACATCCGATGAGAGACAGGTTTGTGCACAGGTTTTCCCCCTTCTGCGCTATATTTTGATGCTACCACCGCCACCAGGTGGCGTCAAGAAATACGATTGGTTCCTCCACCGTGGGGGGCAGATGGAGATTTCGTGGCAATCGCTCCTATCCACTCCCGCCCTCGATGGCGAAATGGTCCCATTGCCCGTATACTGGAGTGCAGGAGGGTGCATGGATGTATACACCTCATGACAATCGATATGACACTATGACCTACAACCGCTGTGGCAAGAGCGGCTTGAAGCTGCCCGCTCTCTCGTTGGGCCTCTGGCACAACTTTGGCGATGGCGATTCGCTTCCTTCGGCGCGCAAGATGCTGCACACCGCCTTCGATCTGGGGATCACCCACTTCGACCTGGCCAACAACTACGGTCCCCCCGCGGGGTCTGCTGAACTGAACTTTGGCAAGTATCTCGCCCAGGACTTTGCCGCCCACCGCGACGAGCTGGTCATCTCCACCAAGGCTGGCTACCACATGTGGGATGGCCCCTATGGAGAGTGGGGCAGCAGGAAGTACCTGCTCAGCAGCCTCGACCAGAGCCTCAAGCGCATGGGTCTGGAGTATGTGGATATCTTCTACTCCCACCGCCATGACCCCGATACCCCCCTGGAGGAGACGATGGGAGCCCTCGCCTCTGCCTACCGGGCAGGCAAGTGCCTCTATGTCGGGATCTCCTCCTACTCGGCGGCCAAGACGAGGGAGGCGCACGCCCTCCTCACGGAGATGGGGGTACCGCTGCTCATCCACCAACCCTCCTATTCGATGCTCAACCGGTGGGTTGAGGAGGAACTGCTGGAGACCCTCTCTGCCCTGGGGGTGGGGGCGATCGTCTTCAGCCCGCTGGCGCAGGGGATGCTCACCGACCGCTACCTTGATACGATTCCCGCCGGCAGCCGCGCCTCGAAGGATGACAGCTCCCTCTCCCGGTCGTTCCTCAATGAGGAGAACCTCACCAGGATCCGTGCCCTTTCCGCCATCGCCCGGGAGCGGGGACAGAGCCTGGCCCAGATGGCCCTCGCCTGGTGCCTGCGCCGGGCGGAGGTGACCAGTGTGCTCATCGGGGCGAGTTCACCTGAGCAGATCATCGAGAATGTAGGCTCCCTTGCCAATCTCTCCTTCACAGCCGATGAGCTAAGAGAGATCGACCGGTACGCCGTTGAGGGGAGGATCAACCTCTGGGCAGAGTCGAGCAACGATTGACAGGTGGGTTGGCTTCTGTTATATTGTACACAATCTAGTAGCGGACATCCTTGGCGATTCCGCTCGTTTGGAGGTATCAGATGGCACATGAACAGCTGACCCTATCATTTCAACTCTGCTTTCGCGTCTACGCCCTGGAGCGCGAGCTGATGGCCGCCTATCGGCCGTTGCTCGACCAGCTGGATTTGACCTACCCGCAATATATCACCATGCTCTACCTCTGGGAGCATGAGAAGGGGACGGTGGGCGAGCTCTGCTCAGCCCTCAGCCTCGACACCGGGACGATGAGCCCGTTGCTCAAGCGCCTTGAGGCGGGTGGCTTCATCACCAGGCGCCGCCTTCCACGTGACGAGCGCACCGTTGAGGTGCGCCTGACACGGAAGGGCAAGGAGCTTGAGGAGCAGGCCCTGTCGATCCCCGGGAACATCGCCTCCTGCCTCCTTACATCCGACAAGGATGAGCAGCAGCGGCGATACGACGAATTGAAGACGATCCTCGACCAGACCCTCGATCAGCTGAGAGCCAGCCGCAAGGAGCGGGAGGCGCGGGTCAACTGACCTTGACCTTCTGCCCCTTGTCGTTGCCCAGACTGGTCATCAGGACCTCCAGGCCCCGGTCCTCGAAGATTGAGTGAGCCATCATGAGCTCGTCGCTGGTGGGAATCGCCACACCCTTGAGGGGGTAGTTCATCTTCAGCTGCTCCCACTTGTAGGCACCCATGCTGTGGTAGGGGAGCAGTTCCACAACCTTGACGCAATCGAAGGCCGCGATGAACTCTGCCAGATCGGCGAGGCGTCCCTCCTCAAGGGTCCAGCCCGGGAGGAGGACGTGGCGGATCCATACATCCTTTCCAATCGCCTGGCAGTAGGCGAGGGTGGCCAGGGTGTTGGCGTTGCCCATGCCGGTGAGGCTGAACGCCTGCTTGTCATCGAGACTCTTGATATCCAGGAGGATCAGGTCCGCTTCCTTGAGTACGCTTCTCGAACGTTCGAGGGGGACGCTGCCGGCGGTATCGATGGCGGTGTGGATCCCCTCCCGCTTCAGGGCGCGCACGAGGGCGAGGACGAATTCGCTCTGCGCCAACGGCTCGCCGCCACTGATGGTCACCCCGCCGCCGTCGGCGATGAAGGCGCGGTAGAGCAGGACGTCGGTGACCACCTCCTCCACGCTCATGCGCGTGCCACCCTCCATCTTCCACGTATCGGGGTTGTGGCAGTAGCGGCAGCGCAGTGAGCAGCCCTGCAAAAAGAGGACGTATCTCAGGCCGGGGCCATCGAGGGTCCCCATCGTCTCGATCGAGTGAATATTTCCATAGAGAGCCATATCATCCTCCTACAGGGAGTGGTGGAAGGTGCGGTGGATTACGTTATCCCTGACAGCGTCTGGAGCGTGGGGGGTAATTTCAACATCCTGAAATCAGAGATAAAAACCAACGGCTCATGGGAGAAATGGGATGTGACTCAGGCCTCACCGTCGAAAGCTACGGCCTATGTTGGCTGGGCGCCTGAACCCTGGTCGCTGCGTGTTCAGACTCAGCAAACCTTTGACCTGACGGACGCCGCAGGCAATGAAATCGAAGGTTATAACACCGTCGATTTCCTCAGCAGTTATCAGCTGCCGCTGGGTAAACTGTCGTTCAGCATCGAAAACCTGCTGGATAAACAGTACA
This sequence comes from uncultured Spirochaetales bacterium, assembly GCA_937902565.1. Classification (GTDB taxonomy): domain Bacteria; phylum Spirochaetota; class Spirochaetia; order Sphaerochaetales; family Sphaerochaetaceae; genus Sphaerochaeta. The sequence goes on along the minus strand of CALFMX010000135.1, from coordinate 999 downwards.
CCACCGTCTGGGGCCAGCGTGCACCGTTGCTCTACAGCCCAACGTACGGCAATGCCGCATTGTACGAGTACAAAGGACGCGGTCGTACCTTTGGGCTTAACTATGCTCTGACCTTCTGATTGCCAAAAAAAAGCTCCTCAGCCTGAGCGCTTGAGGAGCTAAGTTCAGAGAACATCTTTTTTACACTTTGTTATTCAGTACCAGCTGGCCATTTCCATCCAGTGGGATTTGCGTTCCTGGGTCTTTATCCATACGGATTTTGCCCTGCTGATCGCCAATTTTGTAGGTGACGTCATAACCCAGCATTTTTTCCGACTTGTCATAGACGGTTTTACAACGCTGCTGAGTTGTGGTGTAAGTATCGTTATCCTGCATCGCACCCTGCACCTGGTTGCCGGCATAGCCGCCACCCAGCGCACCAACGACGGTCGCGACATCTTTACCCCGGCCACCGCCAAACTGGTGACCAATTACCCCACCCGCTACCGCACCCAGAACAGAGCCGGCAATACGGTTTTCATCCTGTACCGGACGACGGTGGGTCACGGAGACGTTACGGCACTCCTGACGAGGGGTTTTTACGGTTTCTTTAATGGGAGTAGCAGAAACCACCTGCGCATACTGCGGGCCGCGATCTAATACGTTGAGACTGGCAACAGCAGCCACACCTAACGCCGCTGCGACACCAATCCCTATACCCGCCAACATAGATTTATTCACGGGACTTCCTCCTTTGTTGCTATTGGTAACAATTTTGCAATGAAGCCACGGCTTCGCCAATAAGACAAAGGATCAAAAAGTGGACGCTGGAGAGGGATATATCATGTTTAGGAGAACTCTTAAGCACCTAATCCATGACGGGCAGCATGATATGCTAAAAACTCCCTCCGGAGGGCCCGGAGGGAGTGAAAGATTAGTGCAGCTTCAGACGCGGACGGATCACGCGGTTGATTCTGCCCACCAGCATCATCAGCCCGGTTTTGAAGTAGCCGTGCAGCG
>CALFMX010000134.1 GCA_937902565.1 uncultured Spirochaetales bacterium | reverse complement strand
TGGTCCGCCATGCCGCCCGTGATGGACATGCGGGACTCCGCCACGTACAGGCGGAGCGAGCGGGCGGCTCCAACCGCCTCCCCCACTGCGTGGACCACTGCCTGGGTGCCGGTCTTCACATGGACGAAGGTAAGGTCCTGCTCTTCGCAGAGACGGCACATCGTCAGTCCTCCGACGAAGATCGTACACCCCTGTCTTCTGAGCAACTCAACCCCCGCCGCCACATCGTGCTGGTCGGTTACCTGGAAGATAGTCACCTTCTGTCCTATGAGAGACTCAATCGTCTCCTCGTCACTGAGCTGCTCGCCGCTGATGATCCCGATGTGGGCGGACGGATCGAGGCGCTTGGCCTTGGCCAGCGCATTGAGTAGATCGCTGCTGGAGAGGGCGATCGGGACAACGTGGATGGTGCTCTTCTGGGCAGCGATGGCGCTGGCTGTGATGCCCCGGGCGACGATGATGTCGGCATCGAGCGGATCGATGATCTTCGGGTCACTTCCGAAGATGTGGGTCATGCTCACCTGGATGTCACCCAAATCATAGGTGGCGAGGGCCTGTTCGAAGGTCTGCTTCAAATCGAGGTATGGGATGACAAATAGTATCTTGATCACGCGTCTCTCTCTTTGTGAAGAGCTTACCACATGGGCACCCTCTTTACAAAGCTCGATACTGCCTGTTATGGTCGGCCTATGACCACAACATCAATCATCCAATATATCTTGTTGGTGCTCCTTGTCATTTTCACCGTTTTCAACTTCTACAACCTCACGACTGGAAAGAAGCGACGCAAAGCGGCGCAAAACGAATTCAAGCGCACCCTTGCCCTCCTCGAGCAGGATGCCATGAAGGTAGTGAAGAAGGAGAAGGTCGCCTTTGAGACGAAGGTCGGGTACATGAACGACCAGGGCCAGGGCATCCTGCTGACCTTCGACAAAGAACACGAGCTCTTGGGCATCTTCCTCTCCGGGGAGCACCACATTATCAGGAAGGATGAGTTTGTCTCGGCCAAACAGCGCTACGAGCAATGCGATGGCAAGAAGATCACCAATATTGTCGTTGATGTGGAGACCACATCAAGCGTCCTGACCATCATCTTCGGGACCAGGGAGTATCGCCCCACTGGCTACCTGGGCAAGTTCATCCTATCGGACAGCGAGGAGTTCGCCACCCGCGTCACTGAGCACCTTCGCCCGCCCCTGTGAGAAGGTGCACATCCATCTGGGTATGCGGCACCGCTATCCCTGCCTCGCTCAAGCGATCATAGATCTCCCCGTTGAAGCGGAAGTGGACCTTCCAGTAGTCGCTGGGCCTGACCCATGGACGGACGACCAGGTCCATCGATGAGGCGGTGAGCTTCGTCACCTCGACCACCGGCTCGGGGATGGGCAGCAGTTGGGTAAGGTCGCCCTTTTTTTCCTTCTTGGGTTTCTTGAGCTGGCCGCCTTCGATGGTGACAAAGCTCGGGCAGAAGCCCTTGACGCAGGAGAAGTCCTTGTTGCAGGTGCTTTGGTTGATCTTGCGCTTGCGGCCAAAATCGGTCTCTACCGGCTCCACCGACAGGCAGTTGGACTGCACCGAGCAGTCGCCGCAGCCCTCGCACACCAGCTCGTTGATGACCACGGTCTTGTCCGGCGTGGCCAGCGTGCCGCGTTTGCGGCGGCGGCGCTTTTCGGTGGCGCAGGTCTGGTCGTAGATGATGGCCGTGCAGCCTGGGATCTCGCGGAACTCGCGCTGGATGCGGTCCAGCTCGTCGCGGTGGAACACCTCGATGCCCGGCGGCAGGTCGTTCAGCAGTTCCAGGTGCTTGGCGCGCGCCGGGTTGGCGTCCACATGGTGGGTGCGGCCATGGTATTTGCTGGGGTCGTCCGTTACCACCACCAGCTTGACCACGCCTTCGGCACGCAGGCTGTGAGCGATCTGCGCCACGGAGTGGCCCTCCGGCCGC
>CALFMX010000133.1 GCA_937902565.1 uncultured Spirochaetales bacterium | reverse complement strand
CTACATGACCGGCGACGCGGTGCTGTTCAGCAACGACGCCTTCGGCCAGCACTACGGCGTCGAGGAGCTCTTCAATGACAAGGCCGACCAGTGCACCCTCTACGAGGAGGCCATCAAGTACTACGCCAATATCCTTTCCCCCTTCTCCCCGCTGGTGAAGGCGAAGCTCAAGGAGATCATCGGCCTCAACCTCCCCATCGATATCATCGCCACCAGCCACGGTGTCATCTGGCGTGACAATCCCATGCAGATCGTCGAGAAGTATGCCGCCTGGTGTGATGACTATCAGGAGGACCAGGTCACCATCGTCTACGACACGATGTGGGATGGGACCAAGGCCCTTGCCCACCGCCTGGCAACCGAGGTGCAGGCCCAGAGCCCCGATACCGTGGTCAAGGTCTTCAACATCTCCCAGACCGACAAGAATGACATCATGACCCAGGTCTTCAAGAGCAAGGCGATCGCCGTCGGCTCCCCGACCGTGGGACGCTCGATCCTCTCGTCGGTAGGCGGCTGGATGCACTTCCTCTCTGAGCTGCAGTTCAAGAAGAAGCGGGGTGCGGTCTTCGGTTGCTACGGCTGGAGCGGTGAGGGCAATGGAGAGCTCAGGGAGCTCTTGAAGAAGGCCGGCTTTGAGGTTGTTCAGGCGGAGGCGAAGGTCAGCTGGAACCCCACCGAAGAGGATCTGGACGGCATGAAGGAGATTGCACGGGCGCTCCTTGCCTGATGGTCGAATGTGTTGGATTTCAGGGGCTGGCCCGTCCAGCCCCTTTATTGCGCCATGACAACGCTTTGTGGTAGAGTCGCCTCAGGAGGGGCAATGGAGGCTCTACAGCATAAGGCGTTGAATTGGGAAGCCCTGCTTACCCTGGCAGCAGAGGAGCGCGCCTGGACGGTCTTTGACGAAGCGGAAGAGCGAGGTATCGCCTCGGACCCCTTGTTGCTCCATGCCTCCTTCTATGCAGAACGCCTCGACCTCGACTCCTCCGCCCTTGGCGATGCCTATCTTGCCAGCCGTCCCTTCTATGAGGAGATGGACAGTGAGGTCGTCATCCTCGACCGGGCCAGTGCCCACTGGCCCGAGGGCATCGGTATTGGTTCATACTGCCCCCGCTTTCTCTTTGTCAAAGGCAACCTTGCCCTCCTGGGAGAGCCGATGGCATCGGTTCTCGGCACCCGTACCCCCTCAGCCGAGGGGCGTGAACGCGCCGTCAAGAGTGTGAGGTCCCTGGCCAGGTCGGGGTTTGTCACCCTCGGCGGCCTCAGCAGCGGCATCGAGGCAGCTGCCCATCGCGCTGCCCTCAACAGCGGGGAACCCACCGTTGCCCTCATAGCCACCCCACACAACACCTTCTATCCCCTCAGCCACATGGACCTGCAACTGGATATCGCCAAGAGGGGGGCGGTGGTCAGCCAGTTCGGACCGGCGGCCAAGAATGAGAAGGTCCACCTCCTGCTCCGTAACCGTCTCATGAGCGCTATGGCCCGCGTTTTGGTGATCGTTGAGGACCGCGATGGGGGGACGGCGGTGAGCCAGGCGACCTGGGCCCACCAGAGTGGCAAACCGATCATCCTCTACCACCAAAGCAGCGAGGATGAGAGCCTGAAGTGGCCACAACGCTTTGCCAAAAACGAGCGGGTGAGAGTCGTCAAGCGACCCCAGGATCTGGGACGGGTCGCTCTGCGTCTTTCGGGCCTGCAGAGCAAGAAGCCCAAGGATGAGAGCCCGCTGTCGCAGCTCAGTCTCTTCTAGCGCCCGGTGCGCCCCGCCTTGACATCACCAAAGGCTAGGACTACTATCACATACTATGGAAAACCACCTTACCGCCAACGAATTACGGCAAAAATTCATTGACTTCTTCGTATCCAAGGGGCACACCCAGATCAGTGGTGCCTCCCTGATTCCCGAGAACGATCCTACCGTCCTCTTCACCACCGCAGGCATGCACCCGCTGGTCCCCTATATCCTCGGGGCCGACCACCCTGCCGGCAAGCGCCTGGTCAACTACCAGAAGTGCATCCGTACCGGAGACATCGAGGCAGTGGGGGACCCCCACCACCTCACCTTCTTCGAGATGCTGGGCAACTGGTCGCTGGGTGACTACTTCAAGAAGGAGGCGATTGCCTTCAGCCATGAGTTTCTCACCAGGGTACTGGGTCTGAGCATCGAGGAGCTCTCGGTCACCGTCTTTGCCGGTGACGACGAGGTCCCCCGTGATGAGGTTGCCTACGAGATGTGGAAGAGCCTCGGTCTCCCCGAGGATCGGATCTACTTCCTCGGACGTGAGGATAACTGGTGGGGCCCCGCCGGCGAAACCGGTCCCTGTGGCCCCGATACCGAGATGTTCATCGATACCGGCAGACCCTCCTGTGGGGATGATTGCCGTCCCGGTTGCTCCTGTGGCAAGTACTTCGAGATCTGGAATGACGTCTTCATGGGCTACAAGAAGAACGCCGACGGATCCTATGAGGAGATGAGCCGCAAGTGTGTCGATACCGGTATGGGCATCGAGCGCACCATCGCGATCCTCCAGGGCAAGCGGTCGGTCTATGAGACCGAGGTCTTCGCCCCGATCATCAGGGAGATCGAGCGCCTCTCGGCCAAGCACTACGGCGATGATGAGGCCCATGACACCTCCATACGGATTTTGGCCGACCACGTGCGTACCAGCGTCTTCATCCTGGGGGACCAGCGTGGCATGGCGCCATCGAACGTGGGGCAGGGCTACATCCTGCGCCGCCTGATCCGCCGTGCCGTCCGCCATGGCCATAAGCTCGGTATCGAGGGGGCCTTCCTTGGCCGCCTTGCCCCGATCGTCTTCGACCTCTATGGCGCCCCGTACCCCGAGATTATCCAGAACCGTGAGTTCATCCTCAAGGAGCTCGCCGCCGAGGAGGCAAAGTTCAGCGAGACGCTCGCCAAGGGGGAGCGTGAGTTTGAGAAGATGCTGCCCAACCTGCTCAAGGGCAAGGACCGGATCATCAGCGGGAGGACCGCATTCAAGCTCTACGACACCTACGGCTACCCGCTCGAACTGACGGCGGAGCTTGCCGCCGAACACGGCTTCACCGTCGATGAGGCGGGCTTCAATGTTGCATTCGAGAAGCACCAGGAGATCAGCCGCAGCGGTGCCAGCCAGCAGTTCAAGGGAGGCCTTGCCGACCATAGCGAGAGAACCACCGCCCTCCACACCGCCACCCACCTCCTGCACCAGGCGCTGCGGATGGTCCTCGGCGACCATGTGGGACAGAAGGGTTCGAACATCACCGTCGATCGGTTGCGTTTCGACTTCACCCATCCTGCAGCCATGACCGCAGAGGAGATTGCCAAAGTCGAGGAGATTGTCAACGAGCAGATCAAGCGTGATCTGCCGATCACCTGCACGACCATGAGCCTCAAGGAGGCTCAGGAGGCTGGTGCCATTGCACTCTTCGAGGGCCGCTACGATGAGCAGGTGAAGGTCTACTCAGCCGGGGACTTCTCGAAGGAGGTCTGCGGCGGGCCGCACGTCGAACACACCGGCCAGCTTGGGCACTTCAAGATTGCCAAGGAGCAAAGCTCCTCTGCCGGGGTGAGACGGATTCGCGCCACCCTGGAGTAGAGAGCATCTCAGTCTGTTACTATATCAAGAGCCCGAAGTTCCGGGCTCTTGTCATTCAATCATCCTCGTCGTCGGTGAGGAGGTGGTACTCCAGACCCTTGTTCAGCGGGACGGCGAGCTGACCGCACGCCCCGTCGATCGCCTGGCCGCGGCTGCGACGGCGGGTGTAGGTGATGTGCAGTGTATCAAGAAGGCGGGAGAATCGGTCGATCTCCGCCTCGCTCGGGGTGGTGTAGGGCAACCCCTCTGCCGGGTTCCAGGGGATGAGGTTGACCAGTGCGTCGAGGCCGGAGAGCCAGTCGGCAAGCTTGTAGGCGTTCACCTCATCAGTGTTGACACCCCCAAGAAGGCAGTACTCGATGGTCACCCGCTTGCCCACCGCCCGTTGGTATGCGATGAGGGCGTCCTTGAGCTCGTGGATGTTGTAGCGCTTGTTCACCGGCATGATCTGCGACCGGAGCCGGTTGTCGGCGGTCACCAGCGAGACGGCGAGCTTGATACCCAGCCGGTCGCGTGTGAGGCGCTCGATGCCACTGATCAGGCCACAGGTGGAGACGGTGATCCGTCTCAAGGAGATGTTGAACCGTGCCGGGTCGTGGAAGTGTGCTATGGATTTGAGCACTTCGGTGGTGTTGGCCATCGGTTCGCCCATACCCATGTAGACGAGGTGGGTGATCGTCCGGGTGCTGTGCTGCTGGAGGTGGACGTACTGCTCGATGATCTCAAACGCCTCGAGGTTGCGCTCAAACCCCATCGTGGCGGTCTTGCAGAAGGAGCACCCCTGGGCGCAGCCTACCTGGCTCGAGAGGCAGGCGGTGGCGCGCCCGCGTTCGTCGGTGAGCAACACCGCCTCGATGACCATACCGTCGTGGGTCTTGATACCCAGCTTCAGCGCCCCGCTCTCATCACCGCTCTTCTCTATGACCGACGATGATGTGGCGCTGCCCATCAGGGCGGTGAACCGTTCCCGCTGGGCCTTGGAGATGTTGGTCATCTCTGAGAAGGTGGTGACACCCTTGGTCAGCCAATCGCAGATTTGTTTGGCCTGGTAGGCCTTTTCCAGGCCCAGTGCCGCCTGGATTTCATCGAGTTCCAGGCCATAGAGTGAGTGGGGAGTGTTCATCGCCCTATCCTAGCCAAACATGCTGATGATGGCAATGATCACGCCGGTGATGCCCTCGCCCCCGAGCAGGCCGCTGGCGATGAGGGCGGTCTGCTCCCCGATCTGCTCCTTGGCCGCCCGTTTGCCAAAGACCTTCTTGGTGATGATGGCCAACAGGGAGCCCAGGCCCATGATCGAGGAGATGTAGATCGGCAGGTAGACGCCAAGGCCCAGCGTGGCGCTCGGCAGGTTTGCCAGGAAGAGTGCCAGGCCGATGGCCAGGCCGATGAGGAAGGCAGGGATGTGGGAGAGGCCCCCGACCATGGCACTGACTGCGGCAGCCTGGGGGGCGGGGAGCGCCTCGGTGCCGAAGCCGCCGAAGGCACGCTTCATCACCAGGAGCACGAAGACGGAGAGGACCGCGCCGACCACCCCTCCGATACCCTCGCCGAGCAGCTGCTGGCGGGGATCGGTGCCCAGGAGGTGGCCGCTCTTGAGGTCGTTCATCACATCCCCGGTCAGGCCGCATGCCACGGCGACGACCGCGGCGATGGAGAAGGAGGCGATGATGGTGGGCTTTGAGATGAGCTGGATGGCCAGGAGCACGAGGATGGCGAAGATCTCCATCGGGTTGATACCGGTCTGCCCGGTGAGCATCCCGCTGAGGTAGGTCGCCAGGTAGATGCCCGCCATGAGGACGATGGCCTCGACGAGGCCGAGCTCGGTACCGAGGGCGAGGAGCAGCACGGCGAAGGCGATGATGACAAGGACGCCAAGGCTTCGCTTGTTGAAGGCAAGGCGGGGGCCCTCCTCAAGCTTCTTCTGTCGCGTCAGGCGCGAAGCGACAGCCTTGAAGAAGACACCCAACCCGGTGCCGATCATCAGCCCGATACCGAGGTTCTGTCGAAAGAGGTCGGCTTCGACCATCGAGGCGAAGAGGCCGCTCCGGATCCCCAGCGGGGTGAGGATGTAGTAGCCGAAGAGAGCGCCGCCGAACCAGAGGAGGGCGAAGAGGGGACCGATGATCGCCCCGATGCCCAGGGCCATCGGGCTGACCCAGATGGAGAAGGAGGGGACGAGGGCATTGCCACCCCATAGGGTCAGCAATGCGGGAATCTTTCCAAAGTAGTCACGGAGCGTGGTGAAGACCACACTCGCCCCCATGGCGGAGAAGAGGGTGCGGGCCCCCTTGCCACCCTTGACCCCGGCTTGCAGGGTATTGTAGCTTGCGATGCCCATCGGATAGGGGAGGGCCTCCTCTTCGATGAGCTTGGTGCGGAAGAGGGCGGAGAAGAGGGTGCCGAGCACGGCTCCGACAACTGCGAGGACGATGAGGCTCGAGACCGGGATGGAGGCTTCGGGGTCGATCATCCACAGCCCCGGCAAGGTGAAGGCGAGCCCGCCGGCCACCATCGCACCGCTGCTCATGATGGTGTGGGTGACGTTGATCTCCTGTAGCGTCGAGCCCTTTGCCTTGGAGAGGGCCGCCATGCTCAGCACGGTGACGAAGATGGTGGGCCAGGGGAGCGCCCCCATGCGCAGTGCAACATACATCGAGCTTGCAGTGATGACCACCAAGCCCAGCAGTCCGATAAGCAACGCTCGTACACTCAACTGTCTCTTCATGTCTTTACACTTCCTCTGTAAGTGTATAATAACGGGGTTTGTCGCAAAACACCAGAGTTATAGGATGTTGCCCGTCAGGTGTCTAGGCATGAATTGGCATTTATGGTATACAAGGGGAAGTACACAATAGGATTGTATCCTATAAAGGAAAGGTTATTTATGAGAAAAGTTGTATTAACACTGGCGATCATCACTCTCATCCTCGTTCCCGTCGCCGCCACAAACTCCTTTGCCCTCGGTCTCAACCTCGGCACAAACACGGGTCTTGGCGTGCAGTATCAGATGAATGACTTCGATGTGGTTGGAAACGTTGGCTACGGCCTGCTCAACGGCTTCATCTCCGTCGATGCCGCTGCCTCCTACAAGGTGGCTGATTTCTCCATCAACAAGGCCCGCTTTGATGTCACGGCCGGTGTCGGTGGCTATGTCGGCATCCCGTTGGACTCTGATTCGAAATTGAGCCTGGCTGTCATCGTACCGGTCGGCTTGAAGTACAGCCTGGCCAACAAGGACTGGCCTCTTGACTTCTACCTCCGCTTCTCCCCTGGTGTCCAGGTGCTCGACGAAGTCAAATTCTTCTGGGGGGCAAACGTCGCTGCTCTCTGGCGCTTCAACTAAGAGACGGAACGAGATTCGATCAAGGGTGCTTCGGCACCCTTTTTTATGCGTGCAGGTACTCGAGAAGCGGTCCCTGGTAGCGTCCGTCGATGCGAGCCGTGACGATGATGACATCCTCCTGGTACTCGATGTGCTGCACCTGCCCCCAGCGGTGGAGGTGGGCCACCAGATCGTGGCGGTCGGTGGGGATGTGGTAGGTGGAGAGGGGCCTGAGGCGTTTGAGCAGTGTGGCGATTTCCTCGACAAGCGTATCGAGCCCCTCTGAGGTGACGATCGAGCTCTCGATGACCGGGCTGTAGAGGGAGCGGAGGCGCGATACACCAAAGCCATCTTCCATCTTGTCGATCTTGTTGGCGAGGACGATGGCCGGCTTGTCGGTTGCCCCGAGCTCTTCGAGCACCTGTACGGTGGTGGTGTAGTTTGCGATCATGTCGGGTGATGAGGCGTCACAGACGATGATGAGGAAGTCCGCATGGACCGCCTCCTCGAGCGTGCTCTTGAACGCCTCCACGAGGGTGTGGGGCAGGTCGGAGACGAAGCCCACCGTATCGCTGAGCAGGATCTCCTCCCCACCCGGCAGCTTGACGGCCCGGGTGGTGGGGTCGAGGGTGGCAAAGAGCTTGTCCTCTACGAGGACGCCGGCTCCGGTGAGGGCATTGAGCAGGGATGACTTGCCGCTGTTGGTGTAGCCGACGATCGCCCCTACGGGGATGCTGGATTCGATGCGCTGGCTACGCTGGACCGCTCGTTGGGTGACGACCTTGGCGAGTTGGCTCTTGAGCAGGAGGATCTTGTCGCTGATCTGGCGCCGGTCCATCTCCAGCTGGGTCTCTCCGGCATCGCGGGTCCCCCGCATGCCTCCACGCTGGC
>CALFMX010000132.1 GCA_937902565.1 uncultured Spirochaetales bacterium | reverse complement strand
ATCGATGTGGGCGATCTGCTGCTCCCTGAGGGAGATGGTGATGTCATAGATTGTGAGCACCTTCAGGTAGTTGCGCCCGACATGGTCGACAGTGATCTTGAGATCTCCGTCACCCTCCAGGCGCTCCATGACCGTCATCGCCAGGACGTGGGAGGGATTGGTCATGCCGACATTGGCAATCCCCCACCCGATGACGACGGCACAGCAGAGGAGAACGAGGGTGGAGACGACGATGTCTTTGGTCGTAGTATGAAATCTCACGTTGGCTTAGTATAGCCCAATCTCACCCCCTTGGGCACCACTTTGTCATTTACCTTGTCGGTATTTTATCGTACATTTGGACCGAGGAGTGACCAATGGCAACCGTGTTGAAGAATTTTATTGTCTTTGAGGGTCTGGATGGAGCGGGAACCACCACCCAGATGCAACTGCTGGCCGAAGCGTGCGACAAGAGGAACCGAGCATGCAAGGCGACCTTTGAACCGACCGACAAACCCCTGGGGCGGCTGGTCCGGTCGATCCTGAAGAAACAGATCGTCACCACCCCCCTCGCCCTTGCCATGCTCTATGCAGCAGACCGCGAAGACCACCTCCACAACCCCATCTACGGCCTGGTCGCCGAACTGGAGGCGGGCAAGATGGTCATCAGCGACCGCTACCTCTACTCATCGCTCGCCTATCAGAGCGTGGAGTGTGAATTCGAGCGTGTCGCCGCCCTCAATGACTTTCCCAGTCCCGAGTATATCTTCTTCATCGACACGCCCATCGAGGAGTGCATCAGGCGCATCAACGGCCGTGATGCGGAAGTCGAGCTCTTTGAGCGCGCCGAATTCCTTGCGCTGGTGAAGGAGAACTACGAGCGGATCTTCGCTTCCCTTGACGAGGGGGTGAACCTCGTCCGCCTTGACGGCACCCTCCCCAAGGAGGAGATCGCCCGACAGGTGCGTGAGATCCTCATCAGCGAATGAACATCGCGTCCCCGTAGCTGAAGAAGCGGTAGGAGTCCGCTACCGCATGGCGGTACGCCTCCTTGATCGCATCACGGCCGGCAAAGGCGCTGACGAGTACCACCAGCGTCGATTCCGGGGTATGGAAGTTGGTCAGGAGCTGGTCGACTACCGAGAAGGTGAAACCGGGGGTTATGAAGAGGTTGGTGCGCCCGCTTCCCGGCACCAGGCGTTTGCCCTCCCTGTCCCAGGCGCTCTCCAGTGTGCGGACGCTGGTCGTCCCCACCGCTACCACCGGTCTCCCCTCCCCCTTGGCACGATCGATTGACGCTGCACACGCCTGGGATACCTCATACCGCTCCCAGTGCATCTGGTGCTCCTCGAGCGTCTCTGTTCGTACCGGCAGGAAGGTGCCCGGCCCGACGTGGAGGGTGACCTCGCAGATCTCGATACCCCGCGCCTTGATGGCATCGAGGATCGCTCTGGTGAAGTGCAGGCCTGCCGTCGGGCTTGCCACCGACCCCTCGCTCTTGGCGTAGATGGTCTGGTAGCGCGTCTCATCGCTGAGCGTATCCTCCCGCTTGATGTACGGGGGCAGCGGCACGTGGCCGATGGCTGCAAAGAAGGTCTCATCGATGGCACTGTCAAAGCGGAGAGTGCGCGTCCCGTCTTCATGGGTCGCGACGATGGTCGCCTCCCACACCTGGAGGTCGTCATCACTGGCAAACCGGTAGCGCTTTCCCACCCGTTGCTTCTTTGCCTTGGTGGTCATCACCAGCCAGCTGTGGTCGAGCAGCTCCTCGAGGAAGAGGAACTCGACGAGGGAGCCTGTGTCGCTCACCCCATAAACACGTGCCTTGCGCACCTTTGAGTTGTTGACCACCAACAGCGATCCCTCATCGAGGTAGCACGGAAAAGAGGCCATCATCTCGTCCGTGATGGCCCCGCTCTTCCGGTCGAGCACCAAGAGCCGCTCATCACCGCGCCTCTGGGCAGGGTACTGGGCGATCAGGTGCTCGGGAAGGTCAAAAGAGAATTCCTTGATTGTCATCGAGATTCCTTGTACAGGGGATATTGAGCAGGTCATTGGCAAGCTTGGTCGTCATCCTGCCGCGTGGGGTCCGCTTGAGGTACCCCTTCTGGATCAAGTATGGCTCATAGAAGTCCTCAAGGCTCTCGATCGCCTCCCCCACCGAGATGGAGAGGGTCTCCGCCCCGACCGGGCCACCGTCGTAGAACTCGATGATCGTCCTGAGGATATTGCGGTCCTGCCGCTCGAGGCCCTGCTCGTCGATGCCGAGCCGCCCGAGGCCGAAGTCGACGACATCGACGGTGATGTGGCCATCACCCATGATCGAGGCGAGATCGGAAGAGCGTCGTGTAGGGAAAGAGTGTAGATCTC
>CALFMX010000131.1 GCA_937902565.1 uncultured Spirochaetales bacterium | reverse complement strand
GGCCATCAGGCCGATATCACCCGCCCGGTTGTGGCGCGCTGCGGCATATACCCCTACGGCCAGTGCCAGCACGGTGGTGAGCAGCATCGCCATCAGAAACTCATTCCAGGAGTAGATGAAGCAGAAGGTCGCCGCCGTCACCAGGCCGGAACGGGAGAGGGGAAGGATGACGTTGAAGAAACGCCCGAAGAAGGAGCACCCGTCGATCACCGAAGCCTCCTCCAGCTCCTTGGGAATCGATTTCATGAAGGCGGTGACGAGGAAGATCGAGACGGGGATATTCACCGCTGTGTAGACGAGGATCAGGGCGAAGAGGGTATTGTAGAGCCCGCTCTTGGTGATCAGGGAGAAGTACGGGACCATGAAGGAGATCACCGGTACCAACACCCCGGCGGTGAGGAGGGTATAGAGGGCATCCCTGCCCCTGAAGTGCTCCCGTGCGAGGATGAATGACCCCATCGCGGTGACCAGGCTGTTGAGGATCACCGTCGCGGCGGCGACTATGATCGAGTTGAGCAGGAGCCGTGGCAGGCTGGCCATAGCCAGGGCCTGCTTGTAGTTGGTCCACTGGAACGCCTTCGGCCACCCAAAGGGGGTTGTCTGCAACTCCAGGTTCGTTCTGAACGAGCTGATGAAGAGCCACACAAGCGGGAGGATCGCCACGGCAAGGAGGCTTATCAACAGGATCCATTTCAGGGTATTCAAGAGGATCCACTGGACAGATTGTCTCTCTTTCATATCGCGCTCCTACTGTGCCATCTCGCTCATCGGGTCCGAGGAGCCGAAGATCTTGCGGAGGATCGTGATGACCAGGGTCCCCATGATGATGAGGAAGACGCCTGCCGTGCTCGCTTCGCTGTATCGGAGGGCATCCATCTTCAGGTAGAGGTCGATGCCCATGGTGGTGGTCGCATAGGCAGGCCCACCCCCGGTCATGAGGAATGTCGATTCAAAGTGGCGCATCCCGTACGCCATGGCCAGCGTCATGGTCGTCACCAGATTGCCCCTGAGCATCGGGAGGGTGATGTACCACTCCTGGCGCAGCGTCCCGGCACCATCGATCGTGGCAGCCTCGTAGAGGGATTTGGGGATATTCATCGCCGAGGCGAGCAGGATGATCATGAAGTAGCCGATGTAGATGACCGTCTGGAAGATGACGGCAAAGAGGGCGGTGTCGGGATTGCCGAGCCAGTTTCTCGGCGCTGTCCCAAAGAGCTTGAAGAGCACTGCATTGAGCGGGCCGTTCACATTGTAGGGCGGGAGAGCGCGTCCTGCACCTGCGGTTCACCGCCGCCGACGCCGCCGCCTATCACGCGACCTGGTTCCGCCCGGACAACGCCACCCTGGTGGTGGTCGGCGACACGACCCAGGCCGAACTGGCTCCGGCGCTGGAGAAGGCCTTCCGCACCTGGCGCGCGCCCTCGACCCCGCTGCCGGTCAAGGCGGCGGCGCCGGCCCTGCCGTCGCAATCGGCGCCGCGTGTTCTGATCGTGGATCGTGCCGGACCGCAGTCGTCGATCACCGCCGGCCGTCTGGCCCCGGCCTTCGACGCGGCGACCGAGGGGGCCATCGACGTGGCCAACACCGCCCTGGGCGGCGCCTTCACCAGCCGCATCAACATGAACCTGCGCGAGGACAAGCACTGGTCCTACGGGGCCCGCACCGTGATCACTTCGGCGCAGGGCCAGCGCCCGTTCCTGGGCATTGCCCCGGTGCAGATCGACAAGACCGCCGAATCGGCCGCCGAGATGCTGCGCGAGATCGCCGAGTACGGCACCGGCAAGGTGCCGGCCACCCAGGCCGAAGTGACCAAGGTGGTCGACAACGACCTGCGCAGCCAACCCGGCGCCTATGAAACCGCGCAGGCGGTGATGGGCACCATTGGTGGCATCGTCCGCTACGGGCGCCCGGACAACTGGGTGCAGGTGCGCAACGAGCAGGTGGCCAACTTCACCCCGGCGCAGGCCAGGGACGCGGCCAAGGCAATCGACCCGAACGCCCTGACCTGGGTGATCGTCGGCGACCTGTCCAAGATCGAGGCCCCGGTCCGCGCGCTCAAGCTGGGCGAAGTGACCGTGATCGATGCCGACGGCAAGCCGGTGGCCAAGGCCAAGTAAGCCCACAGCGCCCGCTCCCGTGCGCGGGAGCGGGCAGGCAAGGAGAAACAGGCCCCTCTCCCGCCCGCGGGGGAGGGGTTGGGGGGAGGGCAAGAGGCAGCAACAGGAAACCCCACGCATGAAAGCAATGCTGTCGCTTCAGCCGCAGCGGGTTATCCTCGCCCCCTGAGCCGAACCCGAAGACGCCCGTGTCCCCCCGAATTGCTTTCCTGGCCAGTTCCGTCGACGCCGCGCAGCAGGCCCGCGCCACGCTGGCGGCCCGCTATGGCGACCATGATCCGGAAAATGCCGACGTGATCTGCCCGTTGGGCGGCGACGGCTTCATGCTCCAGACCCTGCACCGGCACGGCAACAAGGGCAAGCCGGTGTTCGGGATGAAGCTCGGCACGGTGGGTTTCCTGATGAATCACCACCGCGACGAAGACCTGGTCGAACGCCTGGCCGACCCGGCCGACCGCCGCGCGCGCGTGGTGCGCTTCACGCCAGCGGGCCGCAAGTGGTTGACGGCCTTTGGCCGGGCCGTGTCGCGCGCCACGCGCGAGATGGAAGACGAAGTC
>CALFMX010000130.1 GCA_937902565.1 uncultured Spirochaetales bacterium | reverse complement strand
GGACAGTTCTTTCAGCCCCAGAATAACCCGTGCAGTTTATCTTACTGCGCGCGCTCACCGCCTCCAAAAATGTTTGGTGAAGAGGACATAGACGGTGAAGAGCTCAAGCCGGCCGATGAGCATCAGGGCCGAGGCGAACCATTGCAACGGCCCTTCGAGAAGGGCGAAGGTGCTCCCCGGCCCGACTTGACCGAAACCGACGCCGACATTGCCCAGAAAGAGGAGGGCGCTGCTGAGTGAGCTCAAGAGGTCGGTATTCGCCGAGAGGGAGAAGATCACCGCAGCGGTGACGGCGGTGAGGATGTAGACACCGAAGAAGGTCGCAATGGAGATCTGCTGGTCACGCTGGATGGTCCGCTCTCCCACCCTCACCTGGAAGACCCCGCGCGGATGGATCCGGCTCTTCAGCTGCGCCCTGCCCATCTTGTAGAGGGCAGCGACCCTGATGACCTTCATGCCGCTGCCGGTTGATCCCGAACATCCGCCGATGAAGAAGAGCAGGAAGAGGAGCAGCTGGTTGAAGACCGGCCAGCTGAGGTAGTCGGCAGTGGTGAAGCCGGTGGTTGAGAGGATGGAGGCGGTCTGGAAGCTGCTGAAGCGAAACGCCTCAAGGAAGGAGGCGTAGGTCCTTGAGCCCAGGAGGGAGAGGGTGCCGAGAAGGGTGATGATGGCCCAGATACCGAGGAAGATCCTCAGCTCCCCATTCTTCAGCACATGGGAGATGCGGCCGGTGAGCGCCTTGTAGTAGAGGGCGAAGTTGGTGGCACTGACGAGCATGAAGAGGGTCACCACCCAATCGATGTAGGGGCTGTTGTAGCTGGCGATGGAGGCGTTCCTGATGGAGAAGCCCGCCGTCGACATCGTGGAGAAGGTGATGGTCACCGCATCGAAAATCTCCAGGCCGCCGAGACGCAACAGCGCGGTCTGCACGAGTGAGAAGCCGAGGTAGATCGACCAGAGGGCCAGGGCGGTGTTCTTGATCTTGGGGGTGAGCTTATCGGTGGTCACCCCGACCGCCTCCGCCCCCACGAGCATGGAGGCGCTCTCTGAAAGGGTGGGCAGGAGTGCGACGAAGAGCACGACGATCCCCATGCCGCCGAGCCAGTTGGTCATGGAGCGCCAGAAGAGGATCGAGCGGGGGAGGGCCTCGATGTCGACGAGAGCGGTGGCGCTGGTCGTCGTCAGACCGCTCATCGCTTCAAAGAAGGCGGCTGTGTACGTGGGGGTCGAGGAGCTGAGAAAGAGCGGCAGGGCGGCAACCGAGGCTGCGACCACCCAACTGGCTGTCACTGCCAGATATCCATCACGGCTGCGCATCACCGCCGACTTGCCGCGCGAGAGGAAGTAGGAGACGGCCACGAAGAGGAGGATACAGGCGTAGCTGCCCAGGAAGCCCGAGAGGGCGTCGCTCTCGCCGAGGTGCCACGCCATGGTGGTCGGTACGAGCATCAGGGTGGCGATGACCAGGGTGATGAGCAGAAGGATTCTCAGGATGTAGCGGTAGTTGACCATAGGCTACCCGAAGAGGCTCTGGATCAGGGAGCTTGCGTTGTGCATGGCGGCGACAAGAACGGTATCCCCCTCACTGAGCAGCGACTCGCCGGTGGGGATGTGGCTCCTCCCGTCTCTGTCGCTGATCCCTGCGACGATGGCCCGCTTGCGCATGTTGATATCCTTGAGATGCTTGTTGCACACCGTGCTCTCCGCTTTGATGACAAACTCATAGACATCGAGCTGTCCGCCGAAGAGGGTATGGAGACTGGTGACGTTGCTCCCCCTGAGGTAGCGCAAGAGCGACTCGACGGTGGCATTGGTCGTTGAGATGACGACGTCGATATCGAGGAAGGGGGCCATGCGCAGATAGTTGTTGTTC
>CALFMX010000129.1 GCA_937902565.1 uncultured Spirochaetales bacterium | reverse complement strand
TTGTCGGCATATTCAGCAACGAGGGAACTGATCTCCACCTGCTTGCGGTCGGTGAGGCGAAGGTGGTAGATGATCAAGCCAAGCCAGACCATGGTAAAGAGGCCGAGCGAGAAGAGTACCTTGATCAGGGGATACCGTAGCAGAGTGCGTTGGGCCAGGAGGGGAAGGGTACGCTCTTCATAGCTGCTTACAACGTGCCACAGGGGGCTTTTCGATCCCTTGTAGGTAAACTGGCCATCGGTTGTGGGGTATACGCTCTGCCAGACAAAGGTCTGGCCTTGGTCATGGAGGACACCATGGCCCTTCCGGGCCACCGCTCTCTCCATCTCTGCGCTCTCATCAAAGATGTTCACAGGATTGCCCCCCATCTCCCTACACCCCTGCCAGCTGTTGATAAGGACGGTCCCGTCAACCCTGACCAGACGGAAGTACAGCTCCTTGTCGAGAGTCGCCTGGTAGGCGGAGAGGAAGGAGAGCAGTGAGCAACTATCAAAATCAATCGCCAGGACCCCTATAAGCCGCCGTCCGTTGAAGAGCGGCATGGCGAGGGTAATGGCATGGGTATCCATGAGTGGATTGAGGTGAATTTCCGAAATATAGAGTGACTTCGAGGCGATGTTATGGACAGCGAGAAAGAGCTCCCGATCCTCATCTGTCCGGACCAGGTCATCGGAATCGACGAGGAAGGAGGAACCATCAGCCACCCGCTGGGCCTGGCTGATCTTGTTCCCATCACGGTCGAAGAACCGGACGACGAGCATATGCTGCTTTTGGCCGGCGATTCGGGAGAAGAGGGAGGCCAGCTCCCCAAGGGTCCGGGGGTTTGGGTCCTGGATGTATTCGGCCGTCTCGTTGGCGTTGTAGATGATGGAGAAGTCGCTGGCGAACTGGGAGAAGGTCATCTCGATCTGGTTGGCGATGATCATGGTGCCACGTTGCTGCTCAGCTTCGATACTCAGTGCAGCCTTGGTACGTTGCTTCCCTTCGATGACAAGGAAGATGGTCAGACAGATCAACGCTGCCACTGCAGCCATGACCAGGATGCCGATCAATGTCTTCCTGCGGATCGTTGGCCTTGCCTGTCTCGAGTCCCTCATTATCCAAGCCTATCATACGACCCCCCACCGGCAAAAGACCCTACGTGCCCAAATCGGCCAATCCTCCTCGCCAGCACAACCTTGTCGCCAAAACACCTCTTGTGATACCCTCACAGCCATGGAACAGAACCTCATCCTCGGCCAGGCCCTCTCTTTGGTCACCGCGCTCTGCTTCGCCCAGAATTCGGTCATCTACCGACACCTCGGACGGCAGGTGGGATCAGAGGGCGTCGCCCATATCCGCATGTGGCTCGCCCTCCCCCTGGTCTTCCTCCTCACCCGCCTGGTCGAGGGGGTCTGGTTTCCCACCGGCTGGAGCGGGGCTACCTACCTCATCCTCCTTACAAGCGGTGTCATCGGCTACTTTGTCACCGATCTCTTGATGTTCAAGGCGTACGTCCTGCTCGGCAGCCGCGAGTCGATGGTCATCATGACCCTCTCCCCCATCGTCACAGCGCTCCTCTCCCTCATCCTCTTTGATGAACACCTCAACGCCATCCAGGTGCTGGGCATGGCCATCACCATCCTCGGCATCACCACCATGATCCTCCTCGATGGACGCAGCTCAGTCGTCGCTACACAGAGAAAGAGCGAGAGGGCCGGGGTCATCTACGCCCTCCTCGGCGCCATCTTCCAGTCTATCTCCTTCATTCTGGCCAAGGTAGCGCTGAGTGAAGGGGGGCCGGTTGCCACCAACCTGGTGCGCAACCTCGGCGGCCTCGGCGCCTTCATCATCTTCAACGTCTTCATCAGGCGCAACGCCCGGGAGCACTTCAAGAGCCTGGGAGAGCCCCATGTCCTCCTCTTGCTGCTCCTTGCAACCATCGCCGGCCCGGTGGTGGGCATGAGCAGCCAGATGAAGGCGTTCACCCTCGCCCCGGTGGGCCTGGTGACCACCATCACCCAGATCTCCCCAATCCTGCTCCTCCCCTACGATTGGCTCGTCCTCAAGCGCACCATCACCGCCTCAAGCGTCGGAGGGACACTCCTCTCCATCGTCGGCATCGCCATCCTCTTCCTCGCGGCCTGAGCCTCCTTGTAACCCTCCCCACTTTAGTATTACGCTCAGGCCATGAGCATGATCTCACTCGAAAACATCTCCAAGACCCTCCTGGAGGAGCCCCTCTTCACCGAGGTGTCCTTCACCCTCGAAGAGGGTGAGCGCGTCGGCCTGGTCGGCGCCAATGGTGCCGGAAAATCGACGCTCCTGAAAATCCTTGCCTCCCGCCTCACCAGCGACAGCGGGACCATCACCTACAAGCGGGGTGCCGATATCGCCGTGCTTGACCAACAGGTCACCTACAACGATGGCCAAACCGTCTCCTCCTTCCTCCTCGATGGTGAAGGGAGGAGGATACGGGCATACAAGGACTACTATGAGCTGCTCTCAATCGAGCATAGCGAGGCCCAGCTCACCGAGGCTCTCGAGGAGATGGAGCGTGTAGGAGGATGGACACTGGAGGATGAGTACACCTCGCTGTTGGGGGAGATGGGCCTCTACGGGATCGGGGAAAAGCCCATGGGCTCCCTCTCCGGGGGCATGCAGAAGAAGGTTGCCATCGCCCGCCTCCTCGTCAGCGGTGCAGACCTGCTGCTACTCGACGAGCCGACCAACCACCTCGACATCCCGACCATCGAGTGGCTGGAGAGCCAGCTCACCGCCTCGCCTGCCACCGTGGTAGCTGTCACCCACGACCGCTACTTCCTCGATGGGGTCTGCCACCGGATCCTCGAACTCGATGGCTCGACACTCTATGCCCACCCCGCACCCTTCGCCCTCTTCCTCGAACGCCGTGACGAGCGGATCAAGGCCGAGGCAAAGCAGGCGCAGCGGATCAAGACAATCCTCAGGCGGGAGCTCGCCTGGCTGGGGCGCGGGGCGAGGGCCCGCTCCACCAAGGATAGCGGACGCAAGGAACGCATCGAAGCGATGCTCGCCTCCCAGGAGGGGCCAGGGAGAGAGGAGATCAGGGGCCTTGCCTCCCTCACCCGGCGCCTGGGCAAGAAAATCCTGGAAGCGGAACACCTCAGCAAGTCCTATGGGGAGCATACCGTCATCCGTGACTTCTCCCACTCCTTCCAAAAGGGGTGCAGGATCGGGGTGATCGGTCCCAACGGCAGTGGAAAGAGCACCCTGCTCGATCTCATCACCGCTGCCACCGCCAGTGACGGCGGTATCCTCGACATCGGGGTGAATACGGTCTTCGGCTATCTCAGGCAGACCACAGCCCCCTTCCCCGACGAGGCGACGATCATCGACGCGGTTGAAGAGATCGCCCTCTTCATCACCATCGCCCCGAAGGAGACGGTCAGTGCAGCCAAGCTGCTCGAGCTCTTCGGCTTTCCCGCATCGATGCACCGCAAACCCATCGCCACCCTCTCCGGAGGAGAAAAACGCCGCCTCTCCCTGGTGACTACCTTGATGGGAGAGCCGAACTTCCTCCTGCTCGATGAGCCGACCAACGACCTCGACCTCGCCATGATGGAGAACCTTGAGGAGTACATCTCGACCTTTGCCGGTTGCCTGATGGTCTCAAGCCACGACCGTGCCTTCCTCGACCTCATCTGTGATGAGCTCTTCGTCCTCGATGGCACCGGGGGCGTCACCCACTACACCATGCGCTTCAGCGAGTGGAGGGAACGATGCCAATCTCTCCCCCCGCCTAAGGAGAAGGAGACTGGGCAAAGGAGCCAACGCCAACCAAGACGTGAACCGAAACGCGGCCTTTCACGATACGAGGAGCAGCGCCTAGCCGAGCTTGAGCGGGAGCTCGAAGAGCTCGGCAAGCGAATTGCAGAGCTCGAGGAGAGCTTCAGCTCAGCTCTCCCGAATGAGGCTGGCACCATAGAGGAGCGTACCCGTTTGTATCACACCCTCCAAAAAGAGCTCGAAACAACCGAGGAAGCATGGATTGTGTTGGCCGAGCGGGTGTAATCGATCAGGATGATCTTCAGACGAAAGGGATTATTCGATTCATCATTGCCACTATCCTAGGGCTTAACATCTCCAACCTCCCCCACTGCCTCTTCTGAGGATGACAAAAGGTGGTGTATACTTACCTCGTGGAGGGCCATGATGTCGATGCACGGACACAGACCCAAACGGCACGCCATAATCGGGATGGCAGTAATCATGCTGTCCATCGCCCTCCCGCTCACGGCGACAAACCTCGTCATTGGCACCGGCAACGATTGGGTCACCATGGGCTTCGGCAACAACGAGGATGATGGCCACTCCTTCTCCGTCTATGGGGCTGCCCGCTTTGACAACGGCCTCATGCTCTCCATCGACCTTGACGGGTACACCGACCAGCAGACCATCCACAAGCGGTACTCAACCCTCAGCCTCGCCCTCTCCTACCCCTTCTCCTTCCAGCCGTGGCCCCATGTGGCACTCTCCCTCTCCCCGACGGTGGGCGTGCACCTTGCCGGAAACCTGGGCCTCGAGGGGCTGCAGAACCTCCTGCACCGCATCCTCGGCCGCGATGCGGTGGTCCTCCCCGAGGCGTACGAGGAGCTGAAGGTCATGGCCCTGATGGGAGCAGACGCCCATGCAGTGGTGAGCCTGGGCTTCCACCGCCTTGGCGTTGGCGTGACGGCCTCCTCCATCCCCCTGTGGAAGAGCCGGATCGATCTCTCCCTCTTCTGGCAACTGAAAGAGCTCTTCACCTTCGGTGTTGGCTATCGGGCACCCTTTGTCCATGACGACCATCCGGTGCACGGCCTCGACCAGGGCCAGGACAATGGCTTCTACCTCTTCTCAATCTACCAGACCCCACTGCTCCATACCGCCTGGGCCATCTGGCCCGGGACAGGCTTCTCATGGGGGAGCTTTGGCATCGATGTACTCTCCTTTGGCCAGCCCAAGCGCTTTGCACACGCCGACCTCTCCACCGTCAGTGGCATCTACTACGATACCGAAGGGTACCAAAGCCGCGTCAGTGCCCTCTTGTACCGAGGGTTCCTGCTCCAGGTACACTACTCGAATGGTCCCACTGCCCAGGGGAGCATCTATCGGCGCAACATCGGGATGTGGTCTCTCGGCTGGCAGTGGGAACCGTTTGATGATCAAGCACTCCTGCGCCCATCACTCTCCCTTTTGGCCGGCCTCAAACGCTATAACCTCACCATGAACCTCTCCCAGGTTCTCATCGACGAAGTTCGCCCTGCCATCGGCATCGAGGCGGGGTTGGGGCTGGGAAGGAAGAACGGATGGATCGTGGGCAACAGCGCCTACCACTTCCGCCTCGGTGTGGCGCTCCACTACACCTTCGCCGTCTCCTCCCTCACTGCCCCTGACCCCCAGTGGGATCGCATCGCACGGCCATGGACACTCATCTTCGGCCTGGCGCTGCAGATCGATCATGATCTTGGTGCTGGCGCCCAATACTAGCTTGAGTTTCGGCGATATTTTCGTACAATAGGTGGCATGATGACCACACGATGGCGAATTCCCATCCTCTGCCTCTTGCTCTCCCTCCTCGCCCTGGGCCCCCTTGGCGCGAACGGGGTCGATCAGATCCTCCTCTCCACCGGCAATGATGCCCTCAGCCTGGGGCTCGGCAACAACCAGGATGACGGGCGCTCCTTCTCCCTTCGCACTGCCGTGATCGGGGGACGGGGGTGGAACACCGCAGTCGAGCTGACCAGCCACACCGACCAACGGGTCAGCGGACACCGCTACGATACACTGGACTTCACCTTCGCCTATCCACACCACATAGCGATTGCCCCGGCGTGGAGTCTTGTCATCACACCCGGCCTGGGCCTCAAGCTCATCGGCTCCTTCGGTTTGGAGGAGGCCCAGACGCTGCTCCATAGCTTCAAGGCGAAGAAACCGGTGATCCTTCCCGTCTCGAGTGAGGAGCTTGCCATCCACCCCGGCGGCAGCCTCAAGGTGGAGCTCTCCTACCATCATCGGAAGAGCAGATACTCCCTCATCATAGCCACCGACCACCGCCACAGCTGGGAGAGCGAGGTCGAAGCCTCCCTCCGTTTCCTCTATGGGGACACGGTCTCCCTCTCAGCCGGCTACCACTTCACCAAGGGGTGGAGCGGGTTTCCCTCCCAATACATGCAGGAGAAGCGCTACAATGGCCTCTACCTCGCATCCGATTTCGATGCAAACCTCCTCTTGGAGATTTCGGCTTGACTGAACCACTGAACCGCCGAAACTGAGCCACCTGTTCCGCTGTAATTGAGCCACCCCTGAATCCAAGGACCGAATCATTTGCTACACTCCGAATCGCCATGCCTGCACCAGAGGCATGAGTATCATTTCGGAGGTGGTCAAAATGACCAAATTTACAGAGATCCTACGACTGAGAGAGCAGGGTCTGAGCCAACGGCAGATTGCAGCAAGCCTGAGAATCTCCCGCAACACCATCAAGGATTTCCTTTCCAGGCTGGAGGAGTCTGAACTGACGCTTCCCCTGTCGGAGGCATTCACTGACCA
>CALFMX010000128.1 GCA_937902565.1 uncultured Spirochaetales bacterium | reverse complement strand
TTTTGGAAAATACTGTTTCATTCTCCCTCAGTGAGGCGTATGGGAACAACAACAAGGTGACCATCAACACGGCACAGATGCAAGTCCAGAACGGGGTGAGTGGTACGACATATACCCAGAAGCTCACCTTCACCGACTCGACCAATGCTGCGGCGTTCCAACTCAGTCCCACCAGTGGCAGTGGCACACCCATCGACTTCAAACTCTACTTTGGGGGCGTCGAGATGACGAAGGGGAGTCCCCACAACTGGACCGGCTTGGTCCCGGGGATGAACACCAAGATCCTTCAGGTGGGAGGCATCAACGCGACGTTAGCCGAGCAGCGGGTCACTGCAGGCCCCTAGCCAATTCGTTGGCCCAGCCTCTCCCGTAGCAGCCGCAGTTTATCAACCACCTCATCACCGCTGAGCTCTCTGGCAGGATCCTCCTCGTCAAAGAGCGCTTTGGGGATCTCCTCGAGGAAACGGGAGGGGAGAGAGGGGGTCTCAATGTGGTTTCTCAGTCGATTTTCGCATGATGAGAGGATCAGGGAGCGCCGTGCCCGGGTGATGGCCACGTAGAAGAGGCGCCGCTCTTCATCGATGTTGGCAGGATCCTCCTCGATCGCCCGGGCGTGGGGGATATAGCGATCCTCGACGCCGGCGACGTAGACGGTATCCCACTCCAGGCCCTTCGCTGCATGGATGGTCATCAAGGCGACTTTGCCGCCCTCCTCATCGTCCCCCTCCTTGCCGGCGAGGCTGAGGCGGTTGATGAAGTCGAAGATCGAGGCGGCGGGATTCTCACGCTCAAAGCGGGAGAGCATGTCACAGAGGAGGCTGACCCCCTTCATCTTGAAGGCGACCAGCGCCTCGTTGTCGGGGTGCTCCGCCTCGATGTGCCCCTTGTAGTCGATGTGCTCGACCAGCGAGCGCAGCACCATGTGCTTGGGCCTCTTACCCGAGAAGAGCTCCTGGTGGTAGTCTGCGATGAGGGCGGAGAAACGGGCAACCGCAAGGCGTAGGCCCTCGCGCACCTGCCCATCAGTCGAGCGGGCCATGATCTCGGTCGCGGTGAAGAGGGAGCATTTGTGGTCGTCCGCCACTCTTCTCAGGCGCTCTAGCGTGGTGCGCCCGATGCCGCGGCGCGGGGTGTTGATGACCCTCAGCAGGTTGATGTCGTCGCTCTGGTTGGCGATCACCTTCAGGTAGCTGATGATGTCACGGATCTCCTTGCGGTCGAAGAAGGAGGTTCCGCCGGTGACGGCGGTGGGGATGGAGCGCTCGGTGAGCTTGGTCTCCAGCGTATCAAGGAGGCTGTTGGTGCGCACCAGGATGGCGTAGTCGGAGAAGGGACGGTCATCCTTTTTATGGCTGAGCATGATCTCGTCGGCGATGGTGGATGCCTCATCATCGTCGTTTGCCGGGTGGATGAGGCGGATCGACGAGCCGCGCCCCCCTTCGGTCCAGAGCTTTTTCTCCTTGCGCTGCTTGTTGTTGACGATCAGGGAGTTGGCAGCCTCGAGGATCGTGCCGGTGGAGCGGTAGTTGCGCTCCAGCTTGATCTCCTCACGTTCGGGAAAATCGCGCTCGAACATCACCAGGTTCTCGTAGTTCGCCCCGCGCCAGCTGTAGATCGACTGGTCGTCATCCCCGACGACACAGAGGTTGCGGCTCTCGCGGGCCAGGGCCTCCACGATGCGGTACTGGGCAAGGCTCGTGTCCTGGAACTCGTCGACGAGGATGTGGGTGTAGCGGGTCCTCAGCGTCTCCAGCACTGCGGGGTGGGAGGAGAAGAGGTCCAAGGGCTTGGTGATCAGGTCATCGAAGTCGACGGCGTTGTACGCCTTGAGGTGCTTTTCGTACTCCTCATAGAGGCCCCGGATCTTCTGTGATGCATTGGGCCCGAAGCTCTTGCGTCCGGTCTTCACGTCGCTGAAGAGGGAGGAGAGCTCCCAGAGGTCAAAGCTCTCCACCACGTAGTCGAGGTTGGTGATGACCTCCTTGATGAGGGCCATCCGGTCATTGGCGTCGTAGATGGTGAAGTTGTTGCGGAAGCCGAGGTGCTGGATGTACTGCTTGAGCACCCCCATGCCGAAGGAGTGGAAGGTGCTGGTGGTGAGTTTGGCAAGCGGTTTGCCCGTAAGGTCCCTGATGCGCTCCCCCATCTCTGCTGCCGCCTTGTTGGTGAAGGTGAGGGCGAGGATGGAGCGCTCGTCGATGCCCTCCTCGAGCATGTGGGCGATGCGGAAGGTGAGCATGCGCGTCTTGCCACTGCCGGCCCCCGCTATGACGAGCAGCGGGCCGTCTGTCTTCGTCGCAGCACGGTACTGCTCGCTATTGAGTTCGCGTTTCAAGTCTAGGGCCATGGTTCCTCAGAAGTGTTTGATGAAGATGGAGGTCTCCGTGAAGCCGAGGGCGATGATCGCCGTGACGATCAGGGCGGAGAGCATAACACCGCCGAATACTGCCAAAAGGCTCCGCTTCTTGTCAAGGCCCAACACCCAGGCCCCGAGAGTGCCGGTCCATGCCCCGGTGAAGGGGAGGGGGACGGCGACAAAGAGGAAGATCCCCCAATAGCCGTAGCGCTCGACCTTCGCCTCCACCTTCCTGCGTGCCCTTTCCACGAAGCGGTCGAAGAGGGAGACGTACCAGGCAAGGTGGCGGTAGAGGAAGCGGTGGAGGGTGGAGAGGAAGGCGTAGGCGATCGGGGCGATCAGGGCGTTGAACCCGGCTCCGAGGAGGGCGGCCTGCACCAGCGGGGCGCCCCTGAAGTAGGCATAGGGGATCGCGCCGCGCAACTCGCTTATAGGGGCGAGGGCAAGGAGGATGGAGATGAAGAGATCGGCAGTGCTCACGCTCGCGCTCCTTGCTCTCTGATGACGATGGCATCGGCTGGGCAGACTTCGTGGCAGCAGTAGCAGCGGATGCATGTCTTCTCATCGATGATGATGCGCTTGTCCCCCATCGTCAAGGCATTGACCGGACAGATCTGGATGCACTTGCGGCAGAGGATGCAGGGATCGGGGAGGAAGACCGGGGCGGGGCGCTGGCGTTTGACGTTCCAGCGGATGATGGGGCCGAAGACCAGGGGGATGATCAGGGAGCGGACGAAGCGGGTCTTCTTCTGGAGGGCGATCCGGACATAGGCGGGGCGGACCAGCTCCTCGGCTGACAGGAGGGGGTAGGAGGAGGGGCGCTCTCCCAACCCCCGCTTGATCCCCTCCTCGACGATCGGGACATCGAGGGGGTTGTAGCCCATGATCGTCGCCTCGGCCCAATCGAGGGCAACCGGGTCTCTGCTGGCCAAGAGGAGGCCCATGGGAATCGGGGTCCCGTTGGCGGGCCCGGGCCCTTCGAGGGCGATGACGGCATCCATAATGTTGAAGGCGGGTTTGACTGCCGTTGCGATGCCGACGATCATGGAGGCGAACTGGCTGCGGGTGGGGAACTGGACGTGCATCGGGCTCTTGTGGAGGTTGGGGACGAGGCCGAAGAGGTTCTTCACCGCCCCGGTCGCATACATCAGCTGGTGGGTCTTCATCTTCGGCAGGTTGAAGATGAGGTCCACGTCACCGGCGATACTCGCGATGGGCAGGCGCTTGAGGCGGGTATAGGGGATCTTGGTCGGGGTGGGGTTGGCGGAAAAATCCACCCACTCGACCTGCTCGTCGACGACGACGTCCCAAATGCCCGAGTGGCGGGGGGTGAAGGAGGAGGTATGGATGCCCGGGGAGTCGCCGACATAGATGGCGCTCGCCCCCTCCTCCTTGAGCAGCCTGATAACCGCCCGTACCACCGCCGAGTGGGTGGTGATGGCGAGCTCCTCCTTGGAGTCTGAGAGGATGTTCGGCTTGACGAGCACCCGTTTGTTGGCGACGGCGGGCATCCCCGCCGCCTTGCAGATGGTCCTGACCGCGTGGTCGACCTCGCTCTGGTCATAGGAATCACACCGGGTGATCGCGACACTGCTCATGCTGTTCTCCTGATCAGGCAGAGGTAGAGTGGCCCCGTGCCTGAAGTTGAATCGGGGAGGATGATCTGTCCCCATGCCCTGCGCTCGGCCCCTTCGATAACGAGGGGTTCTTCGACAAAGCGCCCCGCTCTGCGCAGGGCGAGTTTTTCCATGTTCCCCTCATTCTCCCCGCTGTTGATGGAGCAGGTCGAGTAGAGGATGAGCCCCCCGACCCGTACCGCCTCAAGGGCGGCCGCGAGCATGGCAAATTGGGTCGTGGCCAGCCTCCGTGGGCGGGAGGGGGACCACTCTCCCAGCGCCTTGGCATCGGTGAGGACATGACGCTCACTGGAGCAGGGGGCATCGAGGAAGATCTTGTCGTATGCGCCCTGCTCGTAGAGCGACCACTTGGTCGCATCGTGGCTCGTCACCGTGATGGTGGCCTGCGCCCGCTCATCAAGGTGGTCGGCGATGACCCGTCTCAGGCGTGCCCTCCGGCTTGCCGAGCGGTCGTTGGCCACCAGCTGCCCCTCCCCGTCGAGGGCGGTTGCGAGGACCAGGGTCTTGCCCCCGGGAGCCGCACACATGTCGAGGACCTGCTCCCCTCTCTGTACAGAGAGCGCCCTTGCGGCAAGGATGGAGGCCTCGTCGAGAAAGTAGGGGCGGACCAAGCCGTCGGTGAGGGCGACCGGGTCCCGATCCTTGAGGAGGGCTGTGCGCAAACGAGGCCAACGCTCACCGTAGAGCGCATGGTAGAAGGAGTCGAAATCGGGGGAGGCGGATCGTTTGGCCATGACAGTGACTGTAGCAATTTTCGCCACTCTTGTGAACTGCCAAAAAAAATAGTATATTCGGCAAATGGCATATCTAACCGCATTTTTAGAAGGGATCATCAGCTTCATAAGCCCATGCATCCTGCCGATCCTCCCCCTCTACCTCTCCTACCTCGCTGGCGGGGTGGCCAAGAGTGAGCGTGAGAAGGGGACGCTGATCAAGAACAGTATCGCCTTTGTGGCTGGATTCACCCTCCTCTTCGTTGCGATGGGGGCCGCCTCGACGACCGTCGGCCGCTTCCTCTCCAGCCACCTCTCCCTGTTCAACCGCATCGGTGGGGTGGTGGTGATCCTCTTTGCCCTGAACAACCTCGGCTTCGCCCTCATCCCCGCCCTTGCCTCGAACCACCGATTCCAGATGAAAGGGCTTTCCAACATGAACATCCCCAAGAGCATGCTCTTCGGGATCGTCTTCGCCTTTGGATGGACCCCCTGCGTCGGCCCGCTGCTCGGCTCTGCCCTGATGATGGCGGCCAACGCCGACCTGCTCTACAAGGGCATGGCGACCCTCTTCTTCTACGCGATGGGCCTCGGTATCCCCTTCCTCTTCTCAGCCCTGCTCATCGAGCAGCTGGACGGGGTCTTCACTGCCATCAAAAAGCATGGAAAGCTTATCAGCATCGTCAGCGGGATCCTGCTCCTGGCCTTCGGCATTGCCCTGGTCCTCGGCTTCAACCCCGCTGCACTCTTTCTCTAGGAGGTCCCTGTGGACAAGAAAACACGCAACCTGATCGTGACCATCGTCTCGTTCATCCTCATCATCGTTGTGGCGGCAGTCGCCTACAGCAAGCTCAAGGAGAGCGCCCCGACCGTCTCAATCGTGCCGACCCTTGCAGAGTACACCCCACCTGCCACGGTGGAGACCGCCGCGGCGGCAATGGCGGTGGGCGCTTCACCGGCACCCGTTGGTGAGCGTGAGGCGGCAGAGGTGGAGGAAGCGGTCGTGGCGGATGAGGATGAAGATGATCGTGGCCCGGTCATGCCCGATATCCCCCTCTTCACCCTCGATGACCGGCAGACGAGCTTTGACGAGGTTCGCGCCGGCCGGCCGGCTGTCGTCAAC
>CALFMX010000127.1 GCA_937902565.1 uncultured Spirochaetales bacterium | reverse complement strand
CAGGAAAGTATTGGCTAACGATGCCCATCGAATTCGCCATGATCATCGCCGACCCAACGGCTTGAATGACGCGACCGGCAAGGATGGTTAGATAAGTCGGCGCGATCCCAGTTAACAATGAACCAACAATGAATACCATTTCGCCGATCAAAAAGACAAGATTTTTTGAGACCAAATCGCCGATATGGCCAAACATGACCAGTAAAACAGAGGTCGTAATGAGGCCGATGGACACAATCCAAGTCGCGGCACTGCTGGAAATCATGAGATCCGCCGAAATTTTCGGCATGGCCAAGTTCGTACTCGACCCAGACAGAGCCGTTAATAACGACATCATCCCCAAAACAATTAAAATTTTAATTCGTTGCGCGCGTGGCATGGTCATCACCATCACACCCTTTCGGACTGTATTTTAGGCTAATTGGTCAGGAGTCACAATTATTCTACCTTGGTGTGACGGGGTTTGCTTGAGCTGCTCAACCACCTGGCTGCTCTCACCCAACTCAACCTTGCCGGGTGTGGCACTGACGTAGATGCGCTGATCGATGACATTGGTGAATTCAGCATACTTGAGTGGCCGGTTGTCCAGTGCCGATGGGAGGCGGAAGCCGTAGTTTACCAGGTTCAGCTTGCGTGAGCGGTCCCCCTCATACATCGCACCCACCTGGGGAAGGGTCACGTGGGACTCGTCGATGAAGGTGATGAAGCCGGGGGGGAAGTAATCGAGCAGCACTGCCGGCCTCTCCCCAGCCTTGCGGTTCGAAAGCGGGCGGCTGTAGTTCTCGATTCCTGAGCAGTAGCCGATCTCCTGCAGCATCTCCAGGTCATACTCGACGCGGGTCTTGATGCGTTCGGCCTCAAGGGGCTTGCCCATCGATTCGAAGTACTCGACCTGCTCCTCCATCTCGCCGCGGATCCGGCTGATCGCCGCCTTGACCTGCTCGGGGGGCATGACGAACTGCTTGGCAGGATAGAGGGTATAGCTGTCGACGATCTCCTGCTTCTCCCCGCTGACCGGGTCGAACCACTGGATCTGGGCGATCTCATCCCAATCGACACTGATACGCACCGCATTCTCCAGGTAGGAGGGACAGATCTCGATGGTATCACCCTTGACGCGGAACGCACCACGCTTGAGGACGGCATCGTTGCGCTCATACTGCATCCTGACCAACTGGGAGAGGATCTCCTTGTGGTTGAAGGGGGTGCCGCGACGGAAGGTATAGACCATATCGCGTACCGAGACGGGGTTGGCAAGGCCGAAGATACAGGAGACGGTGGCCACCACGATGACGTCGCGCCGCTCCATCAGGGAGAAGGTGGCGTTGAGGCGCAGACGGTCGATCTCCTGGTTGATATCCGTCTCCTTCTCGATGTAGAGGTCCTTGCCCGGTACATACGCCTCGGGCTGGTAGTAGTCGTAAGTCGACACGAAGTACTCCACCGAGTTGTCGGGGAAGAAGGACTTGAACTCCCGATAGAGCTGGGCGGCCAGTGTCTTGTTGTGGCTGAGCACCAAGGTGGGGCGCTGCACCTGTTCGATGATCTTGGCCATCGTATAGGTCTTGCCGCTGCCGGTCACCCCCTTGAGGGTCTGGTAGCGCTCACCCCTCGCAATCCCGGCGCTGAGGAGCTCGATCGCCTGCTCCTGGTCGCCGGAAGGGTCGAAGGGGGATGCGACCTTGAACTTCCGCTCCTGGTAGGAGACGTCCCCATGGACGTTGGTGATCGCCTCCCCTCCCCAACGTTGGTCTACCGTTATATCCTGCATGCCTATCGTACCAATGAAGTGACGTGCTGTGCCGTCCGCTCTATGAGCTGCACGGAGAAGCGCTTCGTCTCGCCCTTGCGATTGACCTCGACCTCCACTTTCTGGCCGCTCCTGGTCGGTAGCAAGGCCAGATAGAGGTCGTTGAGGTCCTTGATCTTCGTCTCCCCGATCCGGGTGATAACATCCCCGCCGAGGTAGAGGAGCGACGAACCGTACTGGACCGCCTGCTTTCCCCCCTGGATCCCGGCACGCTCGGCAAAGCCACCGGAGGCCACCTGGCTGACCAGCACCCCCTCATCGACCGAGAGGCGTGCGTACTCGACCAGCTGGGGGGAGAGTTGCACCGCCGCCACATCAAGCCAGCCTCGGCTCACCTTGCCGCTCTTGATCAGATCCGAGGCAACGGTGAGGGCTGTTGCGATGGGGATGGCGAAGCCCAGGCCCTGGGAGCTTCCGGTCGTCGAGTAGATCGACGTGTTGATGCCCACCACCTCGCCGCGTCCATTGAGCAGGGGGCCCCCGCTGTTGCCCGGATTGATGGTGGCATCGGTCTGGATCGCATTCATGATGATCTTCCCCTCAGCGGACTTCACCGGGCGGTTCAGGCCGCTGACGATCCCGGTGGTCATCGTGCGGTCATACCCGAAGGGGTTGCCGATGGCGATCACCTTCTGCCCGATCTTGAGAGCACTGCTGTCCCCGAGTTTCACCGGCTCCAGGCTCACCCCCTTGGGCACCTCGATCTTGATGACCGCCAGGTCCTCGACACTATCGAGGCCGATGAGGCTGGCGGTATAGACCTCCCCGGAGTAGAGGCCGACCTCCAGCGTCGAGGCCTTCTCCACCACGTGGGCATTGGTGAGGATGTAGCCATCCTGCGAGAGGATGATCCCGCTCCCGCTGCCCTGGATATCGACGCTCATCCCGAGCGAAGGCTCGGCGGTGGTGATGTGCACCACACTCTTGTTGACCCGTTCATAGATGGTGCTGTTCAGCATCTCGGC
>CALFMX010000126.1 GCA_937902565.1 uncultured Spirochaetales bacterium | reverse complement strand
CTTCTTCTCCACCGCCAGGGCCATCTGGAGGCGCACCTGCGAGGCGATCTCATCAAACGAGTAGGTGCCGAGCCCGGGGTCGATGCCCACCAGGGCAAAGAGGGTGAAGTTCCGCATCGTCTCCTTCTTGAAGATCTTGCGCAAGTTCAGCGGGACCGAGAGGCGGATGGGCCGGCGCCGGCTTTGAGCGGTCACCTCCTCCTGCTGCAGGGTCTGCAGGCTCATCAAGAAGACGGCACTGAGGTACTCGCCGATGGTGACTTTGCGCTCCTTGGCCCGCGCCTTGATTGCAGCGATGGGGACCGAAGCCCTGATGACCTTCACCTCCTGGCTGCGTTCACCCTTCCCCTTGCGGTGGTAGGCACGGCTGACTTGGCCAAAGGGGCGCACCCGCTTGTCATAGAGCTCCTGGAAGGGGTCGCTGAACTCGCTTGGGTCCGGTTTGTCGGTGTAGCAGAGGCCATCGGGGAAGGTGCAATCGGTGATCGAGGCAAGCGCACAGTAGCGCTCCACCAAGAGCTTGAGGTAGGCAACGGCCCCACTGCCATCGGTGAGGGCATGGAAGCACTCGATGGCGATGCGATTGGTCGAATGGATGATCTTGAAGAGGTAGTAGTTGTTGCCTCGAAAGTCGAAGCGCCCTGCTGGATAGCTCTCCTCATCCCAGATGGGGAGCTCCCCCTCATGGGGGCTGAGGTAGTACCAGAAAAACCCTTTCTTGAGGCGGACCTTGGCGTAAGGGCAGCGGTCGAGGAGCTCGTTGGCCGCCTGGCGGAGGATCTCGGGGTGCACCGTCACATCAAGGTCCATCGAAATCCTGAAGGTGTTGGTGTTGAACGCGGCCTCGGTGGGTGGGTAGATCAGGGCGGAGTTATCGAGGGCAATGAATCCCTCGGGGGCGTGGCTCTTGATCCTTCGTCTCATGGTCTGCCAGCTGTCCGGCGATAGAAGGGGGTCTTCACCACCTCAGCCCGCTTCTCTTGCCCATGGATCACAACCGAGACCTCGGATCCGAATGGCACATCGATCGACCGGTCGAGGAGGGCAAGGGCCCAGAACCCACCGAGTGTCGGGCTCTTGGTCCCGCTGGTGACCACACCGATCTCCCGGTTTCCATAGGTGACAGGGTAGCCCGGGCGTGGCACACCACCGTCGATCATCCTCAGCCCCCTCAGCGAGCGGGGGATGCCCGCCTCCTGTTGGGCCACGAGGGCATCACGGCCACAGAACTCCCCCTTGCCAAGCTTGACGAAGGGGGCGAGGTTTGCCTCGAGCGGGGTGATCTGGTCGCTGATCTCATGGCCATAGAGGGGCAGTCTCGCCTCGATGCGGAGGCTGTCACGACAGCCGAGGCCACAGGGGACGAGCCCTGAGGATGCGCCACGTTCGAGCAGCAGCTCCCAGAGGCGGGGTCCATCATCGACGTTGCAAAAGATCTCAAAGCCATCCTCACCGGTGTAGCCGGTACGGCTGACCACAGCAAAGATATCATCGATCTCACACTGGCTCTGGAAGGCAAAGCTCCCCATCTCCCGGATGGCGGGAATAAAGGAGGCGAGGATCGCCTCGGCCTTCGGCCCCTGGAGGGCCAGCAAGGCGGTGGTAGCCGAGATGTCGATGACCTCAGGGCACTGGCCGGCACGGGGGTTGGCCTCGATAATCCAGGCGAGGTCCTTCTCCGTGTTGGTGGCGTTGAGCACCAGCATGAAGGTGGACTCGGCCCGTCGATAGACCAGGATATCATCGACGACGGTTCCATCCGGATAGCACATCATCGTGTAGCGACACCTGCCCACCCCGAGGTCGGCGATGGAGTTGCTGCATAGGTACTCAAGGTAGTCGGATGCACCCTCCCCGCTTACGAGGCACTCCCCCATGTGGGAGACGTCGAAGAGCCCTGCATCAGTGCGCACGGCGGTATGCTCGCGCGCAATGCCCCCCTCAAAGTGCAGGGGGAGCTGCCAAGAGCCGAAATCAACGAACCTGACCCCCTCATATGAGCGGTAGGCCTCGTAAAGCGGTGTGTGCTTCATCACTTAGGCAAGGACGATCATCTCGATTTCAACGAGCACATCCTTTGGCAGGCGGGCAACCTGGACGGCGCTGCGGCTCGGCAGCACCCCATCCCCGACATAGGAGGCGTACACCTCATTCATCGCGGCAAAATCAGCCAAGTCCTTGAGAAAGACGGTGGCCTTCACCGCCTTGGAGAGGTTGGTGCCGGCAGCCTTGAGGACCGCCTGCAGGTTCTCGAAGACCTGGCGGGTCTGCTCAGTGGCGGTGGTGCCGACGATCTCGCCGGTTGCGGGGTCGAGGGGAAGGGTCCCGCTCGTGAAGACAAAGGGGCCGGCG
>CALFMX010000125.1 GCA_937902565.1 uncultured Spirochaetales bacterium | reverse complement strand
ATCCACCGGAGCCAGCTCATGCATACAGATTTGCTCGCTCAGCATCTCTTCATCGATGAGATCCAGTTGGTGGGGCGATTCGAGGGCCTTCTCAATGGATTGGGGCGCAAGCCCAATCTGGATATCTATGTCACCGGCAGCAACTCACGCTTCCTCTCCACCGATATCCTTACCGAGTTCAGGGGGAGAGGGGATGAGGTACGAGTCCATCCCCTCTCCTTTGGAGAGTATCTCAGTGCCTACGAAGGCACTGAAGAGGAGGCGTGGCGGGAGTATTATACCTATGGAGGCCTCCCGCTGATCCTGAGTAGGGAGAGTGATGAATTGAAGGCAACCTATCTCGATACCCTCCTGGAGAAGGTCTACATCAGCGATATCGTCGATCGCAACAATCTCAGAGGACCGGCTGTAATGGACTCATTGCTCAATATCCTGGCCTCTTCAGTCGGTTCGTTGACCAATCCTTACAAGCTGGCCAACACCTTCAGAAGCCAGGGGGTCGGTGGTGTCACCGACAAGACACTGAGTGCCTACATCGATCACCTGTTGGATGCCTTTTTGATCAACCGGGCACACCGGTATGATGTGAAAGGCAAGCAGTACATTGCTTCCCCGCATAAGTACTACTTCGAGGATGTAGGTCTGCGCAATGCCCGGTTGAACTTCCGGCAGCAGGAAGAGAACCACATCATGGAGAACATCATCTACAACGAGCTGCGGATGCGGGGGTTTGCCGTTGATGTCGGGGTGGTCGATCTCTGGGAGAGCGTGGGTGGCAAGCAGATCAAGAAGCGCACCGAAATTGATTTTGTCTGCAATCTGGGTAGCAGGCGCTACTACATCCAATCAGCATTCTCCATCCCTGACAGTGAGAAGATGCGTCAGGAGTCGCGACCCCTGGTCGCCGTCTCTGACTCGTTCAAGAAGATCATCGTGGTAAAGGACCCCATCAAGCTGTGGAGAAGTGAGGATGGGGTGGTGGTCATGGGCCTGAGAGAGTTCCTGCTCGACCCCGACAGCCTCGACCGCTAGCCCGGTATCCTGTGGCCATTACGAAATACGTGAGTACACTACGATAATTCACAATGAGGCCACAGACGTGGGCATCTGCCCACAGTCAAAGGCCATACATGCCACGACAGTGTCTGTTACATGAACCCGTAGTTTAGGATAAGCATGGAGGCACCAAGGACCGTCAACACAACACCGGTGGCCACACCGACTGTGCGGTTGCGTACATGATTGGCAAATTTCGCTGAAACGAGTGAGGCCAGCGTTGCCACTACAATGCTCAGTATCAAGGCATCCCAGCGCTCCAACACAATGGATGGTTCAATGATGATGTGGCTGACCGACGCGATCAGAGCAGAGAATGCCATGATCAAGGTACTGGTGCCCACGGCTGTTTTGTGGGCCATGCCCAGAAAGGCGGTAAACACCACCAGCATCATCATGCCACCACCACTGCCGACAAAGCCGATGCCAAAACCGATGGTAAGTCCGAAGAAGAGGGAAATGGCACTATCCAAGGTGCTCAGGCGAGCACCTTTCTCCGGTGCGCTCTTGCGTTGTATCTCCGGTTTGACCAAGAACCGGATGCCGATGAAGAAGGTCAGAAAGAGAGAGAAGCTGCCGAGCACCACGTTGCCTACTTTGTAGGCCACGATGCTACCTGCTATAGCCATGCTGATAATGCAGGTCAACATGATCCAGCCCCGTTTCAAATCAATATTCCCATGGCGGATATACACGAAGGAGGTGACGGCGGACCCCAAAATATCTGAAGCCAAGGCAATGGCCGTCGCTTGATACGCCCCCACCTCATTCCTGAACGAAGGACACAAGACCAGCAGAATGGGTACCATGACCGTGGCGTTGGAAAGCCCGGCCAACCCGGTGCCGATACCACCTCCAAGAGCAGCGATAATAATCCAGAAAATTTCCATGCCAGGCTCCTTACGCTACAGGTACATATGGGTTGATCACCTCATCAGACGCCAAAGCGGCACCATGACCAGAACGAGGGCCGTAGGACAGGTGATGGTATCCAGGCCATGCTTGGTGTTCAATTCCACCAACGAGTTGACTGCAGCAGCTATGAGAGAGACGATCAGGGTGGAGTACCAGGGCAGCGTGGTGTTGATGGCCAAGATAGTGGTGATCACCGCAAAAGAGGCCACGAACATGGCGAAGCTTCCTTCAACAGTCTTCTTGCCATCAACGTATTTTCCTGCTATATATCGCTTGCCAAAGTTCTTGCCCACCAGGGCCGCCGCTGCATCTCCCACCCCCCATGAAAGAATGACAGCCAGTGCAAGATACTTTTCTCCAATGAACCCCCAGCTGATGGCGATGACAACAGAGAACATTGCAAATACATATAAGAGACTTCTCTTTATCTCACCACTATCCCTCTCAACCATAAACTGTGAGTAGCGTTTGAGGTGTTCTGCCAACGATAAAAGGGGATATACCAAAACTGCAAATATGAGCGGGGCGATGGCTGCGCCATGCCAGGTATCAAAGAGATTGACCAACACTACTGCCGAACCAAGCAAGATGAAATGGAGGAGCTTTCGAAACACCTCATCAGAGATCTTCAGGGACATCCGGATCGCTACTGCACAAGAGGCGCAGATGAAAAAATAGAGCATCAGCTTCAGGAAGGTACGTACAAACAATGACACCGCCATCCTCCAATTCTCCCACATACTTACACACCTGTATAAGTTACAGACGATTCTACCGCACTCTCGGGATAAATGAAAGAAGGCTTGAGAGATTTTGCCGACGTATTACAGAGAAAAAGGGGAGGGCATGCATGCCATTGATTACAAGAGCCGACTATCCTAGAATTGCACACAGCGGAGGTGTGAAGGGTCGTGGAGACAAAACGAATCAATCCAGTGGCACTGCGTACGCAGAAATCCATAGCCGATGCGTTCTTATCCCTTTTGCAAGAAACTGATTATGGTACGATCACCATCGC
This sequence comes from uncultured Spirochaetales bacterium, assembly GCA_937902565.1. GTDB lineage: Bacteria > Spirochaetota > Spirochaetia > Sphaerochaetales > Sphaerochaetaceae > Sphaerochaeta. Next base: position 2,753 of record CALFMX010000125.1, on the reverse strand, counting down.
AAATATCTGTCGAAACGCTCACATAGTCCGCAAGACGTTCTATAATAACTATCAATCAAAGGACCACTTGGTACGTTCTTTGATCACAGAGGTCCTCATCGAGTTTGAACGTGCGTTGGACCTCAACACCATGGGTATACACGAGATTCTTTTGGAGATTTTCCAATTTGTCCAAACCAATAAAGAACCGCTTCTGCTCTTCCATACCAGGGGTCTTCTGCCATTGGCGTATAAAACGATATCCGACTATATCATCAATCAGCAGTTGTTGATCAGATTCAACAAAGGTGGGTTTGATCCCAGGGCGTATAGGTACATCTCTGCCCAAGTCGCTGCAGTACTCATCTCTGTCATAGAGACGTGGATAGAGAACGACTGCAGCGAATCGATTGAGTACCTAACTCATCTAACTGAGGCAATGATTTCCAAACCCTTGGCTTCTTTTCAAATCGAATGAACATCCTCCCTCATGGCCCCGCTCGCCAGACTAGCCGCCTTCCTTCTTTGTGAGTATCCTTTGGCCAATAAGGAGCTAATTATGAGTGTTGCACATACCTATACCACCGCAGTTGAGTGGACCAAGGAGAAGCGGGCCGCCCTCTCCAGCAAGGGCTTGCCCACCATCGAGGTGGCGACTCCTGCAAACTTTGCCGGGGGCCATGAGGGCATCTGGTCGCCGGAGCACCTCTATACCGCAAGTGCCGAGATCTGCCTGTTGACCACCTTCCTCTCCTTTGCAGAGCGGGCGAAGCTCGACTTCCTCAGCTACCGCAGCGAAGCTGACGGGGTCCTCGACAAGGTGGAGAAGGACCTTCTGATGACTCGCATCACGATCAGGCCCACCATCACCGTCTCAAGCGAAGAGGAGAGGGTTGAAGCACTCAAGCTCATCGAGCGATCCGAGCGCTACTGCCTCATCTCCAACTCCATGAAGAGTGAGGTGACCGTCGAGGCTACGGTGGTGGTGAAGTAATCTACAGTATGGTACTGAAGATCGTTGTGAGGGGAAACACCAACAGCAGGGCAGGGGTATAGTTCAGGACACTCATCTCACGAAGGTTGAGAATACGGATTCCTATGGCGAACGTTATGAGCCCGCCGACTGCCTGGAAGTTTGCGATCATAGCAGGTTCGACACGGTTGAGCATCCAATATGCAAGATAGAAGAGCGCTGCCTGGATGACGAATTGAGGCAGGGCGATGAGTGATACTGCATAGCCAAGCGTGGCTGCAAACGAGAAGGCCGTGAAGAAATCAAGGATTGATTTGGTGTACAGCACCGAGTGGTCTCCACTCATGCCGGCATGCAATGACCCGAAGATCCCGGTACCACTGGCACAGAATAGGACGACCAAAGAGAGATAGAGGCTTGTATCCTTGACGCTGATGACCGACTCCAGCTTGGAGATGCCACGGTGTGCGCGTTTCTCGAGCAGTGCGGCTTCGCCGATCAGGGTGCCCAGGATCAAGGAGAGCACCACGACCGGCAGGCTCTCCAATTTGATTACATTCACAATCCCGATGCCCATTGCACCCAATCCGAGGACAGGGGTCAATGATGCGAGCAGGTGGGCCGGGAGAATTTTGGCACCTATAACCCCCAGCAAGCCCCCTGCCAGGATGGCGCTGCTATTGGTAAGGACTCCAAACGGTATCATGGCCCCTCCTGCTGCAGTACTGCAGATGTCTCCCTGACTTTGAGGTCGACTCCGAGGCGGATATCCTCGGCACTCTCACCTTTGATGAGCTTGATGAGTGTACGTACCGAGGCCTGTCCCAAATCGATGAGATGCAGCTCTATGTAGGTGAACGTATAATCGGCCTTGCTCTCGTTTGCATCAAAGAGGACCACCGAGATATCCTCAGGTATGCGGTACCCCAGTCGTTTGATCTGTGCCGTATAGCCATTTGCGATGGATTGGGCCATCGTAATCGCTCCATTGCAACTCACGAACCGTCCCTCAAGGGTAGATGCCGCTTCAACACCGTGGCGGTGTTCGTATCCGGTGATCACGACGAGATCGGGGTTGTACGGTATATTGGCCTCCTCCAGAGCCTTCACATACCCTTTGAACCGGTCAACCGATGAGTAGGCACGCATCCAAGGCTTGTCCATACAGGCAAGCAAATCATGGTTGTCGCACGGGACATCCCAGAAACTGGCGATGAAGGCAATGTTCCTCCTCCCCAGGCTGATAAGGTGCTTCGTCGCCAGGTATCCACCCAACTCTCCGTCATGATAGATATGCGGCGCTCCCGCGATGATCCCCTTGCGTGCGGTGACAACCAGGGGAAGGTTTCTGAAGTTTGCCACGGCGGGGATATTGTCGGCATTGGCCACCGGAATGTAGACCAAGCCATCAAGAATGGATTGGCTGAAGCGGTCGATGACTTGCTTTTCTATCTCCGCCGATCCCTCACTCGACCCGCAGAGGACCTGCAGGCCGTTGTTGCGTGCCTCCCTCATCACGCCCTCGGCTATGTGGGCGAAGAAGGGGTGGGTGATCTCAGGGACAATGAGTCCGATGACACCGGAATTCTGTCCTTTCATGAACCGAGCGGCAATATTGGGGACATACCCCGTCTCACTCAGTATTGCCTTGATTTTCTCCTCGGTCGAGGGTCTCACAGACTGCCCATTGAAATACCGAGAAAGGGTAGCAACCGAGACGCCGCTCAATTGTGCTATATCCTTTATCGAGTACTGTGCTTTGCCTGGTTTCTTCATAAGATAAGAGTATACGTCAAAACGT
>CALFMX010000124.1 GCA_937902565.1 uncultured Spirochaetales bacterium | reverse complement strand
GGCGCAATTCGCTTCGTTCATCGCAAGCGAAAAAGCCAAATGGGCCCAAGTGATTCGCGATGCAAATGTGACTGTCTGAAGATGAACACGGAAAAATTCGTAATTGAACGCACCCTTCCCGAAGACCTGGCCGCGGCCGCGCTGGTGGGCCGGGTCTGGCGTCCGGGGGGCGTGGACGGCAGCCTGGAAGGCCCCTGCGTGGTGGCGGTGCGCGACGGCCGCCTGGTCGATCTGAGCGCCCAGGCGCCCACCCTGTCCGCCCTGCTGGAGCGCGACGACCGCCTGGCGCTGGCCGCGAGCGCGCCGGGCGCGGACCTGGGCCCGGTGGCGGATTGGCTGGAGAGCAGCCTGCGCCATGGCGGTGATCCGCGGCACCCCCATCTGCTGGCGCCCTGCGATCTGCAGGTGGTCAAGGCGGCGGGGGCTCCCGGGGCCAAGGTGCTCGAGCTCAACGAGAAGACCTTCACCCTCCTTGCCGATACGCTGAAGGGGGCGTTGGCCGGGGAGCTCAAGAAGGGCCTTGAGATCCGACCGGTGGCCAGTGTCGCCTCAGGCTTCAAGCTCGTTGAGAAAGATGGGTCCAGTTTCTTTGACTTTACTGAAGGCGAGACTGCCGATCTGATCAAGCCGTACCTTTCACACGCCATCGAGGCGTTGATCTTCGACTAAGGGGCGCGTGGTGGCTTCGTATTATTACTACGCCTCGACCCTCCCGCTCCTGCGCTTTGACGGTACACCGCCCTTCAGTACGGCAACCTTCATGGCCACGGCAAAGGGGCAGGTCAGCGGGCGAGACTATCATCTTTTGGAGACCGCTCTTGCCAACCGCACGAGCTCACACCCCTTCATCCGTGCGTGGCAGCACCATCGCGCGTGTCTTGAGGGTGAGCTGGCCTCCCAGCGCAGCAAGCGCAAGGGGTACAAGAGTGAGCTCTACCCACACTCGGGGGACACCGAACAGCTCATCACCGAGACGGTGAGGCAGGCGCTCCTTTTGGACGATCCGCTGAAAGCGGAGTTGCTGCTCCTTGAGCTCTCATGGAAGCAGCTTGATGAGCAGGTCGGCCTGGATGTCTTCAACATCGAGGCGCTGTTGGGATTTGCCTTGAAGTTACAGCTATTGGAACGGAAGAGTCGTTTTGACCGGGTCTCGGGCAATAGTGAATTTGAACGAATGTTTACCAACCTTCAAATTGAGATTGCAAAACTGTAGTGGAGTTATACATGGCTAAGAGTATGGGACGAGTACGGGGCGTCAACGGCAACATGGTGACAGTTGAATTTGATTCAGCGATCGCCAAGAACGAAGTTGGCTACATCCAAGTCGGCGACGAGCGCCTGAAGGGCGAAGTCATCCGCATCAAGGGCAACGAAGCCGCCCTGCAGGTCTTTGAGATGACCAGTGGCGTGGCAGTTGGTGACAGCGTAGAGTTCACCAGCGAGATGCTCAGCGTCGAGCTCGGTCCGGGTCTCTTGCAGCAGATCTATGACGGCCTGCAGAATCCGCTCCCCCAACTGGCTGAGCAGTGCGGGTTCTTCCTCCAGCGCGGCGTCTACCTCAAGCCGATCGCCGACAATGAGTGGGAGTTCACGCAGGTAGCCAAGAAGGGGGACCAGCTTGCTGCTGGCGACACCTTCGGCACGGTCGTCGAAGGCCTCTTCACCCACCAGATCATGGTACCCTTCGACATGGTCGACGGGCCATGGACCGTCACGGCCATCAAGGGGAACGGCACCTACCATGCGCGTGACACCATCTGCAGCGTGGAGAATGCAAAAGGGGTCAAGCGCGACCTCTCGATGATCTTCACCTGGCCGGTCAAGAAGGCCATCAAGCTCTATGAGGAGCGGCTGCGCCCCACCGAGACGCTGGTGACGAAGATCCGCACCATCGACACCTTCCTGCCGGTGGCCAAGGGCGGTACCTACTGCACCCCCGGTCCGTTCGGGGCGGGCAAGACGGTGCTCCAGCACATGACCAGCCGGAATGCCGATGTCGATATCGTCATCATCGCCGCCTGTGGTGAGCGTGCCGGTGAGGTCGTCGAGGTGCTCAAGGAGTTCCCCGAGCTCGTAGACCCGCGTACCGGTCGCTCCCTGATGGAACGGACCATCATCATCTGCAACACCAGCTCCATGCCGGTCGCCAGCCGCGAGGCATCGGTCTATACGGCGGTGACGATCGCCGAATACTACCGCCAGATGGGCCTTGATGTCCTGCTGCTCGCCGACTCGACCAGCCGGTGGGCACAGGCGATGCGCGAGATGAGCGGGCGGCTCGAGGAGATTCCCGGTGAGGAGGCGTTCCCCGCCTACCTCGAGAGCCGGATCGCCGAGTTCTATGAGCGTGCCGGAAAGGTCCGCCTCAAGGATGGCAAGATCGGATCGGTCACCATCGGCGGGACGGTCAGCCCTGCCGGCGGTAACTTCGAGGAGCCGGTGACCCAGGCGACGCTCAAGGTCGTCGGTGCCTTCCATGGCCTCTCGAGAGAGCGCAGTGATGCACGCAAGTACCCGGCCATCGACCCCCTGACCTCCTGGTCCAAGTATGGGGGGGTAATCGACGCCAAGCGCGTCGATCAGGCCAGATCTGTTGTCTTTGCCTCCAATGAGATCAACCAGATGATGAAGGTCGTCGGTGAGGAGGGGACCTCGATCGAGGATTACATCACCTATCAGAAGGGTGAGCTCGTCGATGCCTTCTACCTCCAGCAGAACTCCTTCGATCCCGTCGACTCTTCAGTCCCCGTCGAGCGCCAGCGCTACATCTTCGATTTGATGTTCGCCATGCTCGAGGCCACCTACGTCTTTGAGGAGAAGAGCGAGGTTCGCTCCTTCTTCTACCAGCTGCGTCTGAATTTCCTGGACTGGAACAATACGGCCTTCCTCGATGATGAGTTCAAGGCGATCGAAGCAAAGATCAAGGACCTGATCGCGACAAAAGAGAGAAGGGTGGGCTAAGGTATGCAAAAGATCTACTCAAAGATAGAATCCATTGTCGGTAACGTCATCACTGTCCGGGCATCCGGCGTGAAAAACGGGGAGCTCGGCCTCGTCGGCCTCCCCTGGCGCCACCGGCGCCGCGCGCGACGGCAGCGGCTTGATCTGGAGTTCGCGCGCGCGATGCACGTCGATGGCGTAGCGGAAGCTGTCCGCCTCGCGCAGATGCGCCGCGCCCTGCTCCATGGCCAGGCGCAGCGACGGCCGATGGTTCGGATGCTGCGCGATGCCCGTGGTTTCGAACACCAGCAGCTCGCCACTGTCCACGCGCTTGCGCACCGCCTGCACATCGTCGGTCAATGGATCGGCGAAGCAGGCCTGGTGCAGCCACACGCCCACCCAGGCGTGCCCGTCCTTCATCAGGATCACCGGACGCAACCCCGCCTGTTCCAGGCAGGAGGAGAACAGCATCGCCAAGTCCAGGCAGGTGGCCACGCGGGCCTCCAGGATCCGGTCC
>CALFMX010000123.1 GCA_937902565.1 uncultured Spirochaetales bacterium | reverse complement strand
GCCGGCGCCTATCGGAGTTCCCCATGCGCGCACCCAGTCATGCCGCCGCGGTCCTGCTTGCCGCCTTCTTGATGCACGGCTATCGCCCAGGTCCGCTCTTGATGACCGAATCCCCATCCTTCGTCTACAACGTCAGCATCTACCTCATCGCCGCCTCCTTCATGATGTGGATCTTGGCGATGATCATCGCCCGGGGTACCGTACGGATCCTGGGGGTAAAGAAGAAACTGCTCATGCCGGTCATCTTCCTGCTCTGTGTCATCGGCGCCTACCTGATCAACTACAACAAGTTCGACATCAAGGTCATGTTCGTCTTCGGCATGGTCGGCCTGGCCCTCTCGGCTACCGACTTCCCTGCTGCCCCCTTCCTCCTTGGCGTCATCCTCGGACCGATGGCAGACAGCAACCTGCGCCGTGGCCTCAGGCTCAGCGACGGATCACTCCTGCCGATGTTCCAGCGCCCGATCTGTATCTTCTTCCTGCTCATTATCGCCTTCATGATCATCTCCCAGCTCGGTGTCTTCAACTACATCAAGAACAAGAGGAAGAGATCATGAAACGATTTTCCATTGGATTCATAGGCAGTGGTTTTGCCGCAGGCCTCCATGTCCAGGCATACAGCCGTGTGCCTGGCTTTGATGTCAACCTGCACGCAGTCTGTGCGCTCGAATTGCAAGAAGCCCAGGCATTCGCTGAAAAGCACGGCTTCACAAAGGCGTACGCCACCGTCGATGAACTGCTTGACGACCCCGAGATCGATATCATCGATATCGTCACCGTGCCAAAAGAACACGTCAACATGATCATACGGGCAATGGAGAAGGGCAAGCACGTCATCTGTGAGAAACCACTCAACGGCTACTTTGGCAGCGGCCACGATGACAAGGAGCATATGTACGAGTCGGTCGTCGCAGAACTCGATAGGCTGAAAGCCTTCCTTGCTACACGCAAGGAGCGCCTCTTCTATGCAGAGAACTACGTCTACGCCCCATCGGTGCAGAAGATTCGTGAAATCATCACCGCCACCGGCGAGAAATTCTTGCTGCTACGCGGTGACGAATCACACAGTGGCAGCCACGCCCCCCACGCCGCACAGTGGTCAGAGAATGGCGGCGGCTCCTTGATCCGTCAGGGTTGTCACCCCCTCAGCGCATTGCTCTACCTCAAACAGGCTGAGGCGAAGCGAAGAGGAGAGCACATCACCGTAACAAGCGTGATCTGCGACTCCTCCTACATCGCCGCAACCTTGAGGGAGGATGAGCGTGGCTCGATCCTCTCCCGTCCATTCGATGTGGAGGATTGGGCTGAAACGATCATCACGTTCAGCGACAACACCAAAGCGGTCGTCTCCAGTGGGGATATGATCGTAGGAGGGGTTCGCAACAGCGTCGAGGCATACACCTCCAACGGCTGCTATGAGGCGAACATCGCCCCAAACAACGCCATGATGTGCTATCATAGCGATGCCTCGGCCCTCGATGGGGTCTACCTCACAGAGAAGGTGGAGACCAAGGCTGGATGGCAGTACGTCTTCCTCAATGAGGAGGAGATGCGCGGCTACGTCGGGCAGTTCGAAGACTTCTTCATCTGCCTCAAGACCGGCAAGGAGCCGGAGTCCGGCTTCGCCCTCGCCTACGAGACGATGCAGGTCCTCTATGCGTCCTATGCATCGGCCTCAAGTGGAAGACGATTTTTTCTGGAGTAGACCAGTGCAGAAAATGGATGGAATGACCTACGCCCCCCGCTCCCTCATTGAAGTGGAGCGGGTTGTAGGGCCGGGTGAATTTGTAGTCGGGGTCATCGGCTTGGACCATGGCCATATCTATGCAATGGCTACCGGCCTCGAGGAAGCAGGTGCTGAGATTGGCGTGGTGTACGACCCCGACCCTAATAAAACTGAAACGTTCTGCCAGCGGTTTCCCCTTGCCCGGATCGCGTCATCAGAGGATGAGATCCTCAACGATCCTGCCATCGACCTTGTCGCAAGCGCCATCATCCCCTGCAAGCGTGCCCAGCTGGGCCTTGAGGTGATGAAGCGTGGCAAGCACTACTTCTGTGACAAGCCCGGCATGCTCACCGGTGATGAGGTAGAGGCAGTGCGAGCGGCGGTCAAAGAGAGCGGCAAACGTTACTTCATCTACTTCGGGGAGCGGATCCATGTCGAGGGAGCCCTCTATGTCCAGCGCCTGATCGAAGAGGGACGGCTCGGCCAGGTCCTTTCGGTGACCATCCTCGCCCCCCACCGTCTGAACAAGGCTTCCCGCCCCGCTTGGTTCTTCGACCCGGCGCAGAATGGGGGCATATTGACCGATATCGGCAGCCACCAGCTGGAGCAATACCTCACCTACACCAAGACGACCAGGGCGACGGTGCTGCAGAGCAGCGTCGCCAACTACCACAACAGCGACCACCCCGCCTTCATGGACTTCGGCCAATGCATTTTGGCAGGCGACAACGGAGCCACCTGCTACTTCCGTGTCGATTGGTTCACCCCCGATGGCCTCGGTGCCTGGGGCGATGGGCGCGTCTTCATCGTCGGCACCAAGGCAACTGTCGAGATCCGCAAGTACCTCGATGTGGCCACTTCGAACGAGGGTGACCAGATCTTCCTCGTCGACAGTGAAGGCGAACACCACATCAAGGTCCACGGCAAGATCGGGTTCCCGTTCTTTGCCCAGATGGTCAGGGATTGTATCGACGGAACCGATGTTGCCATCGGCCAGGAGCATACGCTGCTGGCCATGGAGCTTGCCATAGAGGCACAAAGAACAGCAACCCTCCTCACGCCTTGAGAAGGAGTGTCCTCATTTGCTACAATACCAGCCAAGGAGAGCAACCTATGAGGATGTCCAAACTCTTTTCCAGAACCTTGAGAGAAGCGCCCAACGGCGCAGACAGCAAGGGCTACGAATACCTGCTGAGGGCAGGTTTCATCCGTCAATTGGGGGCTGGCGTCTTCAACCTGCTGCCCCTTGGTTTTCGGGCGGTCACAAAGATTGAAACCATCATCCGCGAGGAGATGGATCGCATAGGGGGCCAGGAGATCCTGATGCCGTTGGTCAACCCCGCAGATGTGTGGAAGGAGACCGGACGCTACTACTCCATCGACCGGGAGATGAGCCGCTTCAAGGACCGTGTCGGCCGTGACATGGTCCTCGCCATGACCCACGAGGAGGTCGTCACCGACCTCGCCCGTACCGAGATCGACAGCTACAAGCGGATGCCGCTGCTCGTCTACCAGATCCAGACCAAGTGGCGTGACGACCCGCGTCCCCGTGCCGGCCTGATCAGGGTACGTGAGTTCACGATGAAGGACAGCTACTCCTTCGATGTCGATGAGGCGGGCCTCGATGAGCAGTACCGGGCCCACTACACTGCATACTTCAGGATCTTCGGACGGACCGGGCTGCCGGTGATCGTCGTCGGGGCGGACAGCGGCATGATGGGTGGCAAGGTCTCCCACGAGTACATGTACCTCTCCCCCATCGGTGAGGATACCATCATCACCTGCCCCGCCTGCCACTACACGGCAAACCGCCAGGTCGCCTCCTTCAAGAAGAGCTATCACAAGGCGGAGATGAAGGAGATGGAGAAGGTCTTCACTCCGGAGACCAAGACCATCGATGAGCTGGTAGACTACCTCAAGATCGACAAGAAGCAGACCGCCAAGTCGGTCTTCATGGTCGGTACCTTCATCGACGACACCAACGGCGAGGAGCAGAGCAAGCTCATCGTCGGTGTGGTGCGTGGAGACCTTGAGGTTGAGGAGAACAAATTGCAGAACGCCGCCCGTGCCAACGCCCTGCGTCCTGCCCACCCCGAAGAGATTGCCGCGATGGGGATGGTGGCCGGCTATGGCTCGGCCATCGGGGCCAAGGAGGGCATCCTCGTCATCGTCGACGACTCGGTGGCAGAGAGCAACAACCTGGTCGCCGGTGCCAACGAGTGGGAACACCACTACCTGAACACCAACTTCGGTCGCGACTACCAAGGCACCGTCGCCGATATCGCCAGTGCCCAGGCGGGCTTCGCCTGCCCTGTCTGTTCAGCTCCCCTCTCCGCCTCCAAAGGCATCGAGGTCGGCAACATCTTCCAGCTCGGCACCCGCTACAGCGAGGCGATGGATTGCTACTACCAGGATATCGACAGCACACGCAAGCCCGTTATCATGGGCTCCTACGGTATCGGGGTGGGCAGGCTGCTCGCCTCCCTTGCAGAGGAGTACTGTGACGATCTCGGCCTCGCCCTCCCGATCACCGTCGCCCCGATGCAGGTGCATCTGGTCAGCCTCGTCAAGGAGAGCGAAACGGTCGACCAGCTCTACGAGGAGCTGACCGCTGCCGGCATCGACGTCCTCTACGACGACCGCAAGGAGTCGGCCGGGGTGAAGTTTGCCGATGCCGACCTGATCGGCCTGCCGATCCGCATCACGGTAGGCAACCGGTCACTGAAGGAGGGGAAGGTTGAAGTGAAGGTGCGCAGCAACCTAGATGAGACCCTGAGCTTCGATCTCTCAACGGTAGTCAGCGAGACTCAGGCGCTTATCGGGCGCCTGGTCGCTGAAATTGAGGCTCGCATCGAGGAGAGAGAGTGGGATGGCAGCCTGTGATCAGGCAGCACCCATACCCTTGAGCACGTTGATGATATAGGTGCGCTTGGCAAGGCGGGCGTACTCAAGAACCGAATGTCCTTGATAGTCGCGGGCGTTGATATCAGCGCCCGCTTTTATGAGGGCAGTGACGATGCGCGTCTCGGGATTGGTGCTCACCGCCAGGATGAGGGCGGTCTCTCCGAGGTAGTTGCGGGCATTGAGATCGGCTCCATAGGCGAGCAGCGTCTCGATGACCTTGGGGTTGCTGGACTTGTTTGCAGCCAGGTGCAGTGCGTTGGAGCGGTATTTGGGCTCCGCTTCCTGCAGGTCGGCTCCCGCCTCAAGCAGGGCCTTGGTCACCACAACAGCCGGGTTGTACTGGGCTGCAAGCATGATGGGGGTCAGTCCCCACTCATTCTGGGCGTGCACATCAGCACCCTGGCTGATCAATGTGGTGATCTCACGGGCACGTGTTGCACTCACTGCGGCGTTGAGCAATTTTCTATTTAAAGCTTCTTCTTTCTTTGTCATCAAACACCTCTTTGTACAAAAACGGATTAGCCCTATTATCCTAAATTTTCCCTTCCTTGTATAGTCTTTGAAAAAACCGATCTTTAAGGTTTGCGTACCCGCATATCCATGCGCTATGATACTATCACTATGGCAACCAAGGAAATCATCCACCTCATACCGAAGGTGGAGTTACACGACCACCTCGATGGCGGGCTGAGAATCTCCACAATCCTCGATTTGGCACGACAACAGGGGGTTACCCTCCCCTCATACGACGAGCAGGGCCTCCATGAGTACTTCACCCGGGGGGCACAGAAGAAGAGCCTCGCCCTCTACCTCGAACCCTTTGGTGTGACCGTCTCGGTCATGCAGACAAAGGAAGCGCTCAAGCGCGTCGCCTATGAGGCGGTGGAGGATCTGGCCAAAGAGCACGTCGTCTACGCCGAGCTGCGCTTCGCCCCCATTCTCCATACGCACAAGGGGCTCTCCCCCCAAGAGGTGGTCCAGGCAGTCCTCGACGGCATCCAGAAGGGGATGCGCTCCTTCCCTATCCAGATCGGTCTCCTGCTCTGCGCCATGCGCAACCAGGACCCTGCCATCAGCGTACAGATCGCTGAACTCGCCGTCGCCTTTGCCGACCGCGGGGTGGTGGGCTTCGACCTTGCCGGTGATGAGATCGGCCATCCACCCAAGGATCACCTCGATGCCTTCCAGTATATCCGCCACCAGAACTTCAATATCACCATCCATAGCGGCGAGGCCTTCGGCGTCGAGTCGATCTGGCAGGCGATCCAGACCTGCGGTGCCCACCGCATCGGCCATGGGGTACGCCTCGTCGAGGATATGATCATCGAGGGCAATCGCATCGTTGAGAAGAACTCCCTCTCCTCCTTCATCCTCGACCGACGCATCCCCATGGAGATGTGCCTGACCAGCAACGTAGGCACCGGGGCGGTGGCCGATTACGCCAGCCACCCCTTCCCGATCTTCTTCAGGAGCAAGTACCGGGTCTTCCTCTGCAGCGACAACCGCTTGATGGGCGATACCAACCTCACCCGGGAGATGGAGATCGCCAGCACCTACTATGGCCTCACCCTCCGCGACCTGGAGAAGATCACCATCAATGCGATGAAGTCGGCGTTCATCCACCACGAGCAGAAGCTCACCTTGATCTACGATGTGATAAAGAAGGGGTACGCTGACATCCGCAGTCAATACGACCTGACCGACTAGAGGGTCCTCTTGAAGACCTCGATGGGATTGATCCGCATCCTGATGCGGCAGTAGAGGTAGGCGATGACCAGCCCGCTGAGGTGGGCGAGGTGTGCGATATTACCCCCGCGCCCAAAGACCTGGCTATAGAGCTCGATGAGGGCGTAGACGATCACCAGGATCGGGGCCCTCACCGGCAGGATGCCGAAGACGTAGATCACCGAATAGGGGAAGAAGACCGCAAACATCAGGAGCACCCCGTAGATGGCGCCACTGGCGCCGACGAGGATGACATTGGTGCCGGCAAGCACGTAGCTTACAAAGCTCACCACACCGCTGAGGGTGCCGGTGAGCAGGTAGAAGAGCAAGAACTCCTTGCTCCCGATCCGCTTCTCGACCATCGAACCGAAGATGTAGAGGCTGAGCATGTTGAAGAGGATGTGGGAGAAGCCGCTGTGGACGAACATGTAGGTCACAAACTGCCAGAGCCACCCCCTCAGCACCAGAGAAGGAATCATGGCAAGGTAGATGGTTGCCCGTGGATTGATGAACTCGGTGACCAGATAGAGGATGGCGTTGATCACCACGATCACAAGAGTAAAGTTTTTATATGTATTGTCTTTGAATCGACGATTGATGATGGAGGGGCTTCTCATACTCCATACAGTAGCGAGACTCCCTGCCAATCGTCAATTGTGCAAAAATTGCACGCTTTTCCCCTGCTGTGCAAGCCCTGCACAACAAAATCGAGAAAATGTACCGAATATCGCTCAAAACAGCCCTTTTTTCGACATGGCACGGTTATTGCACTAATATAGACAGAACAGAGCAACATTTTTCATACTCCTCCTTTTTCCAACTGCTCGGGTGCCAAACTCCTTTTTGGCACCCGTCTTTTTCTGTGCACAATTCGCACAGGGTGTAATTATTTTGCACAGTAGGATTACTATAACACACAACTTATAGTGTTATATCTGGATCATAAGCCAAGTTATTACAGTTGGCACAGTAATTGCATAGTAGTAGGCAGGACAAAGCAACAGTTTTTTCAAACCTCCTTACAGTGTGATTTCCTTGATGCCGGCGCCCCCTGTACACCCCACGGACGCCGGCATCATCTTTGTCACCACCCTTTCTCCATCCCCGCTCTTCTGCTATCATTGGCCCATGGCCAAAAGCAGAAGAGACCGCGCAGACTCCTACACCCTCAAGGCACGGGCCGAGGGGTATCCTGCACGGTCGGTATATAAGCTGGAGGAGATGCAGCAGCACTTCTCCCTGATCAAGGGGGGCGATACCGTCCTCGATGTCGGGGCGGCCCCGGGGTCGTGGACCCTCTACGTCAAACGAAAATTCCTCACACAGAGAGGACGCATCGTAGCCGTGGACCTCAATCCCCTCTCCCTACACCCCCTGCCTGAGGGGGTAATAGAATTGGTCGGCGACGCCTTCAGTGAGGAGATCCGGGCCCAACTGGTGGCCCATGGCCCCTACGATGTGATCATCAGTGATGCCGCCCCGCAGACGAGCGGGATCAGGAGTGTCGACACCAGCCGCAGCGAAGCGCTCTGTGAAGCGGTCATCGCCCTGGCCAGCGAACAGCTGGCAGTAGGCGGCAACCTGGTGGTCAAGCTCTTCCAGGGCGGAGGGCAGGAGGCGCTCATCAAGGAGATGAGGGAGCTCTTCACCCGGGTCAAACCCTACAAGCCCAAGGCGTGCCGGGACGACTCCTTCGAGGTCTATCTAGTGGGGTTGGACCGGAGAGGATAGCAATCAGGCATCTTTGAGGGCCTTTCGGGCCTTGGCAAGGTTTCGCCCCGCCCCATGGTGGTCTACGAGGGTGAGTACCTTGGTGAACCACTCAATGGCCTCTCTGGCATCCTTGTCGTGTTCGAGAGCAAGCACCCCCAGGTTATTCAACGCCTCGACTTGGGTGGGATCACTCTCCACCACCTCCAGATAGCACCGTTTTGCCTCTTCTGGCTGCTCCTCTATCAGGTCGTTGGCCTCTCGGATCAGGGCAAATGCCTCATGGGCACGTATATAACAGTCCTCACTCTCCAGAATTTCCAGTCGAGTTGCTATCAGGTGCCGCTCTTTTTCTCCCGGGTTGTCATCGAGGGAGAGCGTATACCACGATCGGGCTTGCTCACGGTGCCCCTCAAGGTAGGAGATATCACCGAGGAGGCGGCAGAGGCGCAGGCTCTCCCCATAGCGGCGGACCGTCTGTTCGGCCAGGTCATACGCATCCTGTGTCCGCCCTCCCCCGAGTGCGATGAGGGCAAGGTTATACTGCAAGCCCATCGAGGAGCCTGAACGGTCGATCAGCTTCTGGGCATATCGCTCCGCTTCAGCCCAGGAATTTTGGACCATTGCATTGAGCATCCGCCTCTGGTAGTACCATTTGAAGATATCCATACCTCACCCTATACCATTGGCGGTGGCAACGCCACCGCCAAGAGATTAAAACATTGCTCAGAGAACAAAGAGACCAATGATCAACAGTACGATGAGGGTGGTGATACCCTGCACCAGCGTCACTCCCGTCTGGGTCTTGTACGCCGTACTGGTATCCATATCCGAGAACTGGGAGACCACCCAGAAGTAACTGTCGTTCGCATGGGAGACGGTCATCGAACCGGCACCGATGGCCAACAGAGCCAGGACCTTGGCAATCTCGCTGGTCCAGCCTAACTGGCCCATAAGCGGTGCAATCATCGCGCTGGTGACGATCATGGCAACCGTCGATGCCCCCATCGCCGTCTTGAGGAGTGCTGCGATGATAAAGGGAATCAAAAGCCCGGCGTTCATCTGCATCAAGGTCCCACTGAGGACAGCAGCAATCGGCATCGCCTTCAACACTGCCCCGAAGGCGCCACCGGCACCGGTGATGGCCAAGATGCTGGCAGAGCTGTTGATCCCTTCACTGAGCCAGTCGAATGCCGTGCCCTTGGGCTCGGATTTCGGAATCAGGGTGACAGCGAGGCCGACGCCCAGGATCAGTGCGGTCACCGGGTTTCCGATGAAGTCGAAGAAGTCCCGTATAAAGCCGGTCCCAAAGGGGGCATTGGGGAAGTCTGCCACTGATTTGAGTGCAATAAGGACAATCGGCAGGAGGATCGGGGCGAAGGAGCGCAGTGCATTGGGGAGTTTTCCATACTTCTCCACCAGCTCCTCCAACGTCACCTCAGGATTGGCGGGGATATCGAACTTGCTGGAGATCTTCAGCGCATACCAGTATCCGACGAGCATCGGGGCGATCGACACCAACAGGCCGATGAGAATGACAAGGCCGAGGTCGGCGTTGAGTGCCCCTGCCATGATGATCGGGCCCGGGGTCGGGGGAACAAGGCAGTGGGTTGCGTAGAGGCCGGAGCTGAGGCAAGTGGCCATAACAGCCAGCGAGATCCCGGATTTTGCCGCAAGCGCCCGATTGATCGGAGAGAGGATAACGAAGCCTGAATCACAGAAGACGGGGATACTGACGATGTAGCCAGTCAGGCTCATGGTAAGGGGGGCCCGCTTCTTGCCCACGACATTCAAGATGGTATTGGCCATGGTCAGTGCGGCTCCGGTCTTCTCCAAGATGGTGCCGATGATGGTTCCGGCAATGATGACGATACCGATGCTGCCGAGAATCGAGCCAAATCCTGACGTCAGGGTGTTGATCAATTCGTCAACTTTCATGCCGCCCAAGACACCGACGAAGTACCCTGCAAGCAAGAGTACGATGAATGGATGCCACTTGTATTTTGAGATCAAGAGCACCATTCCCACGATGGCAATAAAGATGATGAGAAAAAGATACCAACCTGCCATTTTCGTTCCTCCTAGATAATATGAGTCTCCCCCCTTACAAAGGGAGGGAAGATCCTGTGTGATTGTAGTAGTGATGATCAGAGTGCGCCACGCTCATCTCGATTGCAGATACTCCTGAGCAGTGGCTGATC
>CALFMX010000122.1 GCA_937902565.1 uncultured Spirochaetales bacterium | reverse complement strand
ATGTCGGCGAGCGCGGGGTCAAGCTGTCCGGCGGCCAGCGCCAGCGCATCGCCATTGCCCGCTCGCTGATGCTCGATCCCAAGGTCATCGTCGCCGACGAGGCGGTCTCTGCGCTCGATGTCTCGATCAAGGCGCAGGTCTGCAACCTGCTGCTCGACCTGCAACAGAGCCTCAACCTCGCTTTCCTGTTCATCAGCCATGACATGGCGGTGGTGGAACGCGTCAGTCACCGGGTGGCGGTGATGTATCTCGGCGAGATCGTCGAAATCGGCCCGCGGGCGGCGGTCTTCGACAATCCGCAACATGCCTACACGCAGCGTCTGATCTCGGCCGTGCCGATCCCCGATCCGTCACGCCGCGGCCAGACACCGCCGCCTTTGACCGAACGCACAGCAATGAATTGTCGGATGTCACGGCACTTCTCGATGGTGTCTTCAAGAGGTGTGCCATGGGACAGATACTGGATCACAGCCTCGGTGCAGATCGACGCCCCCGGGTTCTTCTTCAAGCCCATTGCAGCCGGGATACCTGGCCCCGGTGACGCATAAGCGCCCTTACACTTCGGCTTGTCGATCTTGTTCTCGTCCCAGCGTTTGTTCTCGGCGTCCCAGGTGTAGGGGATGGCGATGTAATCGTTGACCGACCGGTTGTGCATCGACTTGTAGGCCACCTCTTCAAGATCGAAGCCGGTGTCGCACTCCCAATCGAAAAGAATGGCCTTGGTGGTAAAACCGTCGGTGTTGGCCGACACGACGTTGATGCGGGCCATCTCGATGCGCTCGATTGCCATCAGCAGGGAGAGCTGGCCGGTGATCGTCACCGTCACCATCTGCTTTGGTGCGTAGAAGATCGAGAACGGCTGACCCAGCTTACCGAACGTGCCGTTCAAAACGATCTTCAGGGTCTCGGCGATGGCCTTCATCTTGGCCCGCTTGGCTTTCACCCGGCGCTCGTAGATGCCCGAGAAAATGCTTGAGAACACAGGACCGCATGCGGGCGGGATGAGGTTGTTGTTGATAATCAGTTTCGGGTAGTAGCCCGTCACGTCCTCGTCGACCAGGAGATATTCATCGTCGCTGTAGATCGACCGGTTGGCCTCTTGCGAATGAAGGCCGCCGATGCCCATCTTGTACGAGGTGTTGCCGATCTTGAAGACCAGCTCATCGAACGCCTCGGTCTTTTGCACCCGACCATTGCGACCAATAACCAGCGGGATATTGCATATCTTGCGCAGCACCTCTTGCATGTTCGCCGTGCGGAACTCGATGAAGTCTGGCGGCTTGTAGTAGAAGGGGCCAGGACGCTCCAGGTCGGGCTTCTTGATCTTGCGGCCACCTCGGGCCTTCTCGACCTCATGCTTGATCACAGCCTCGGCCACTTGGGCGTCGGACTTCGAGCGCAAGTCGCCCTTGTACTCGTTGCTCATGATGCAACGCAGCTCGACCTGCTCACGCAATTCATGGGCCAGGTCGATAGTGACTTGAAGGTCGGTGCCGCAGTAGCTGATGATCAATTTGCGCTGCTCAGGGCTGATACGCTCGTCGGGCTCGATGGGCAAATTCTCCATGCGGCGGGTATGAAGGCGACCGCCGTAGATTTTCAGCGAGGCTTGGCCGGGAGCGACTTCGATCAGGTCGATGTGGCGAAGCGATTTCGGAATCCTGAAATTGGCCTCGTTCTCGACTTCCCACGGGCGCATGTTGCCAAGGATGATGCGATCGGACCATTCCTTCAGCTTCTCGCAGGACAGTCCCTTCATCGCCAGGAAGATCATGATCAAGTCGTAGGACTTGCCATTGAAGCTGACGGTCTCGTGGAAATTCAGGATTTTCCTGGCCCGGTCGGCGTCGAACTTGAGTCCGTCGTATTGTTCGATGTCGACGACCTTGCCGTCGCTGAGCCGGGTGACTTTCAGCAGGAAGTAGTCGACGTAGCATTCCACGTCGAGGATCGCCAACGGCTTGTCGGATTGAGGTAGCTTCATAGAGATGGTGGGAGCCAGAGGCGTCCCCTTTGGATGGTGGATAAAAAAGGGGGCATTGCGCCCCCTGGTTGTCACGGCATGGATCAGATGCCGTCGTCTTCGTCCTCGTCGTCTAATTCGCACCCGCCACCCCAGTCCGCGCAATCGCAGTCATGTTCCTCGTATTCGACGAGGATGGCATACTCC